>JACVXW010000147.1 GCA_015661135.1 Chloroflexota bacterium | reverse complement strand
CCTGGGCGACGGCCCTGATCCCGAAGCGCTGAGGCAGTCGCGCACCGCTGGCTGGTGCTCCGCCGCCGCGGCCGATACGGCCGATGCCCGCGACTCGAGCGGCAATCCCGGCTTACGGCCCCCACCAGAGCACTGCGCAGAATGGCTCACCACGGATGCCACCGGTCCGCCCCCGGATCCCTCTGATTCGTGCACGGGCTGAGCCGGGCAAGTCCCGGATCCCGCCCTCACGGTGGCGACGGCGCCCAGGCAACCCGCGCAGTGCTCCCGGGCCGAGCGTCAGCCACGAAACCGCCCAGGCAACCCGCGCAGTGCTCCCGGGCCGAGCGTCAGCCACGAAACCGCCCGTGGGACCCAAACCGGCCCAGGGGCCGATGACGGCGTGCGGTGGTACGGTGAGCGGGTGCCCCAGACCGTGCTGACGCCGGCCATCCGCGAGGCCATCGCCCGACTCGGGCGCGCGGACATCATGGTCGGAATCCCGAGCTACAAGAACGCCACCACGATCGGTTTCGTCGTTCGAGCCGCGCAGGCGGGCCTGGTCCAGTACTTCCCCGACCTCCGGCCCGTCGTCGTCAACTCGGACGCCGGCTCGCCCGACGGGACCGGCCGCGTCGTGGTGGAGACGGAGCCGCCCGACTACGTGGAGCGGATCCTCCTGGTAAGGCCCACGAACAAGCTCGCCCGCGTCTCGCTCACCTATCCCGAAGTGGACGGCAGCGGCGGTAAGGGTGCCGCGCTGCGGACGATCTTCGAGATCGCGGCGGCGCTGGAGGTCCAGGCTCTGGTCGTGGTGGACTCGGATCTGCGGAGCATCGTGCCGGAGTGGATCGAGCTCCTCGCCGGCCCCATCCTCAAAGGTGGCTACGACTTCGTCGCGCCGCTGTATGCCCGCCACAAGCATGACGGAACGATCACCAACACTGTCACCTATCCGCTGACCCGGGCCCTCTACGGCCGCCGGATACGGCAGCCGATCGGCGGCGACTTCGGCGTCTCGGGCGATCTCGTACGCCACTATCTTCAGGCGCCCGGCTGGACGCCGGACGTCTCCAGGTTCGGCATCGATGTCTGGATGACGACGACCGCCCTGGCCGGTGGTTTCGCGATCTGCCAGACGCGCCTTGGCGCCAAGGTCCATGACCCCAAGGATCCCGGCGCAGACCTGGGCCCCATGTTCCGCGAGGTCGTCGGGACGATCCTCCGGCTGGCGGTCGCGAACACGGCCTCGTGGCGGGACGTCCGCGGCAGCCACGATGTCCCCGCCTACGGGTTCGAGCGACACGCCGACCCGCCACCGCTCGAGGTCAACGTCCTCCGCCTGCTGTCCGAGTTCCACGGCGGCTCGCTCACGATGGCCGGCGCCTGGGACGCGATGCTGGCTCCGGCCACGGCGACCGAGGTTCGCGACCTCGCGGCGGAGGCCGGCGCCGTCGCCGCCTCGATGCGCGCGCGGCTGGACATGGACGGACCCGGCGCCTCGATGCCGTCGACGGCTGCCATGGCCGAGGCGGGAGCCTCCTTCCGGTTCCCGGACGATCTCTGGGCGAGGATCGTCTACGACCTGATGGCCGCGGCCCGGCGGGAGCCGGACGCCCTGGATGCACGGGTGGCGGCACTGGTACCGGTCTACTTCGGGCGCGTCGCATCGCTCGTCATCGAAAACCGGGATCTGTCCACGGACCGCGCGGAGGACCACGTGGAGCGGCAGGCCCGAGAGTTCGAGCGGCTCAAGCCGTATCTCCTGGCTCGTTGGGCGGAGGACGCGGGGCCGGGGGCAGCGGCCGAGGATCCCGTCGCATGACGCTGCCCCTCCCGGCGCGGATCGTCATTCCGGTCGCCAATCCCGCCACCGCCGAGGAACTGATCCGGCTGGGCGCGCAGCTCCTGGACCCGCGAACCGGCGAGCTTACCGCCCTGGGGATCGTGGAGGTCCCCGAGGGGATGCCCCTGTCCGAGGGTGCCACGAGGGCGCGTCACGCTCGACGGCTGCTCCAGAAGGTGCTCGACTTCGTACCCGAGGGGACCACGATCCACCCGATCGTCCGGATCGGACGCCACGCCGCCGAGGGCATCGTGGAGGCCGCGGCCGAAGTGGAGGCGGACCTCATCGTCTTCGGCTGGGGCGGCAAGGCACCCGTGGGTCGTGACGGCGCGCAGAGCCCGATCTCGCCGACGATCGATGAGGTCGTCCGCGATGCGCCCTGCGACATCGCGGTGGTGAAGCAGCGCGGTACTCGCGAGATCCGGCGGGTGATGGTCCCGGTCCGCGGCGGTCCCCACGCCGAGCTCGCCCTCCGGTTCGCCGACGAGCTGGCGCGTCGCCACGACGCCGATCTCGTCGCGCTGCACATCGTCCCGCCGGGGATCACGATCGCCGTTCGTGCGCAGGCCGAGCGCGCGCTCGCGGCCTTCGTGCGCCAGCATGCCACCGGCCGGATCGAGACGATCGTCCGGGAAGCGTCCAACGTCCGGAACGCGATCCTTCGGGAAGCGGACCGCTCGGACCTCGTGGTCATGGGCGCGGCCGCCGCGCCGACCTCGGGCGACGCGTCGCAGAAGCTCTTCGGCGCCATGCCCGAGGCAATCGCGACCCGCTCGCGATCCACGGTCATCGTCGTCAAGACGCGCGAGGCAATCGGCCGGCAGACCTTCGAGCAGCTGGCCGCCCGGGCGGAGACGCTCGCCGCGGCGGATCGCGCCGCCGAGGAGGCGCGGGCCGTGCCGGCCCGCGTGGATCGCTGGTTCGGTGAGTCGAACTTCCACCACGGCGAGTTCGCGGACCTCCGCCGCCTCGCCAATCTCAAGGAGAAGCAGGGCCTCACGATCAGCCTCGTGCTGCCGGCCCTGAACGAGGAGGAGACGATCGGCCCGATCGTGCGGCGAGCCATCCGCGAGCTCGTCGGCCGGGTTCCCCTCCTGGACGAGGTCCTCGTGATTGACTCCGCGTCAACCGACCGAACCCGCGAGATCGCCGAGGCCGAGGGTGCCCGCGTCGTCCAGCACCCCGACGTCCTGCCCCACTACGGATCGTTCCAGGGCAAGGGCGAAGCACTCTGGAAATCGCTCCACGAGACGACCGGCGACCTCATCGTCTGGGCCGACACGGATGTCCGGAACTGGCATCCGCGGATGGTCTACGGGACGCTCGGGCCACTCCTCCACGAGCCGCGCCTGCAGTACGTCAAGGGCTACTACCAGCGCCCGATCGTGGAGGACGGCGTCCTGCGCGAGGGCGGCGGCGGCCGGGTCACCGAGCTCGTGGCGCGCCCGCTCATCAACCTCTTCTACCCGGAGCTGTCCGGCTTCATCCAGCCGCTGGCTGGCGAGTACGCCGGGCGACGCTCGATCCTCGAGCAGATCCCGTTCTTCACCGGCTACGCGGTCGAGATCGGTCATCTTATCGATATCGCCGAGCGGTTGGGGATCGAAGGCCTGGGCCAGGTGGACCTGGAACGGCGAGTCCACCGAAACCAGGAGCTGGAGGGCCTGTCGCGGATGAGCTTCGTCATCCTCCAGGCGGTCATGAAGCGCCTCGAGGAGCGCCGCAAGGCCCGTCTCTTCGCGGAGCTCGGGTCCACGATGAAGCTCCCGCGCTCGGGGCGTGGCCGCCTGTCGCTCGAGGTCATGGAGCTCGCGGACATGGAGCGCCCGCCGATGATCCGGATCCCGGAGTACGTCGAGCGCCGCAACGGGCGCGTCGGCGGCGATCCCACGACTCCCTGACCCGTCCATGACAGAGGGCCCCCTGCGCGTCCTCATTGCGCCCGATTCGTTCAAGGGCTCGCTGACCTCGGTGCAGGTCGCGCAGGCGCTGGCGGCGGGGTGGCGGCGCGTCCGTCCCCACGATGAGATCGTCCTGGCCCCGCTCGCGGACGGCGGCGAAGGAACGTTGGCGGCAGTCGAGGCCGCCGGCGGCTGGTTACGCCAATCGGCGGTCGTCGCCGATCCTCTCGGGCGGACGATCAGCGCCGACTGGCTTCGTGACGGCGATCGGGCC
>JACVXW010000146.1 GCA_015661135.1 Chloroflexota bacterium | reverse complement strand
AGGCCGGCGCGCTGGAGCAGCAGATACTCGTCCGTCGGGTCGTAGTTGGTCATGTAGCCGACATCCGTGCCGAAGAGCAGCTGCCCGCCGGCCTCCACGAACGCGCTGACCTGGGCAAGGGCGTTCCCCTGCACGCGCTCGACCACGGCGGGCGGGAGGCCGAGTCGCCCCAGCTCCCAGGACCAGAGCTTCAGCGTGGGGATCAACCCCATGTTCGCTTCCCGCATCCGGCGGGGGAGGGTCCGGTCCCAGTCCGGGCCTGACGGGAACGTGTGGGCGAGGACATCCACGCCTCCGTCGATTGCGGCGCGCGCGCCGGCGGAGTTGGAGGGGTGCGAGAGGACCGGCTTCCGGCGATGGTGGGCCGCGTCCACGGCAGCCCGGACGACGTCGACCGGCATCACGATGATCGAATCCCGGGTCGCCCAAGAGCCCGTGAAGAGCTTGACGGCATCGACCCCGGGCTCGTCCAGGAGCCGGTCGACGGCTGTCGAGGCACGCCCGGCATCCGCCAGCTCGGGAAGGCGCGCGGGCAGAACGTAATAGGGGCTGCCGCCGACCGGCACGAAGCCTCCGCCGGCGATCGTGATCTGTGGGCCCGGGATCTCGCCGCTCTCGATTCGGCGCCGCAGCGCGAGCGTATTCTCGAGCCAGGATCCGGTATCGACCACCCGGACGACGCCCCAGCGGGTCAGCATCGCGCGCAGCCCCGCGCTCAGCTCCGCCGCGGGTCGGGAGCCCGCCCCCTGCCACCGGCCTTCCATGAAATGCACGTGGGTGTTCCAGAAGCCGGCGGTGACCGTGAGCCCGACGCCGTCGACAACGGTGGTGCCCTTCGGAACACGGATTTGGTCGCGCGGCCCCACGGCGGTGATCACGCCCTCGGTCATGACCACGGTGCCGCTGGCAATGGGTTCTTCCACGGGCGAGGTGTAGATCCGGGCTCCCACGACGGCTAGCGTCTCTCTTCCTTCGGTGACGCTCGACTCCCCCGGAACCGGTCCGCGGCAGCCTGCGGCGACCAGGGCCAGACACAGGGCGACGAGGATTCGACGCACGGTCACACCTCCCGTTCGAAGCCGTATTCCCGGCTGTCGTTCACGTCTCCCGGCAGGTTTCGCTCGCCGGTCTGCCGGAAGCCCGTCCGCGTGTAGAGCCGGTGCGCCTGATGGAAGCGAGTGTCCGACCACAGGATCAGGCGGGAGATCCCCTGAGCCCGGCACCAGTCGAGCACGAGGTCGACGAGGGCCCGCCCCGTCCCTCGCCCCCTCAGATTGGCGTCGAGGTAGAGGCGGTGAAGCTCGGCGGCGCCGGCATCGAGCCGCTCGACGCCCACCGATCCGACGACCAGGTCGCCTTCGCGGATGACGAAGAATTCCCCACGCGGCGCCTGGTAGTGACGGTCGAAGTCCCGGAGATCGGGGACTTCGGTGGACGGTTCGTAGACGAATCCATACTCGGCGAACACGCGGCCGATGAGGGCGATGACGCCGGGAGCGTCGGTAGGCACTCCGGCCGCTACGGTCAGCTCATCGTCAGACACCTGGACGATCTTCGAGAACCCGGCCGGCGAGGACGGCCCGTCAGGAGCTGCCGGCGAGGACGGCGGGCTCGGGGATATCGAGCGTGGTCACGCGCCGGAGCTCGCGGCGGTACTTCGTGTCGTCGAACGGCCGGGCGCGGTGCATCGTGGCGCGGTTGTCCCAGATCACGAGGTCCCCGACACGCCAGATGTGGCGGTAGACGAACTCCGGCTGCGTCGCGTGCTCGATCAGGTCGCGCAGGAGGAGCCGCCCCTCCGGGATCGGCCAGTCGATGATCCTCGACGCGTGCGACGCTACATAGAGCGACCTGCGAAATGACCTGGGGATCGTCCGGATGAGCAGATGGACCGCGCCCTTCAGGGCCTCCTGCTCGTCCTGGGTGAACTCGAAGCCGAGCGTCTGGCGCGAGTGCACGATCGAGTGATGGACCCGCAGACCTTCGAGCTTGGCCTTCGTCTGGGCGTCGAGCGCGTCGTAGGCCGCGCGCATGTCGGCGTATTCGGTATCGGCGGCGACGGGAGGGACGACCTTCGCCGAGAGCATCGAGTACCGCCCCGGCGGATCCTGGAAGGAGGCGTCGGTGTGCCACAGGCGGTTGCCGAGCCCGTACATGCGCCGGCGATTGTCGGACTTCATGACCTCGCCGTTTTCGTCGACGTTCGAGATGTCCCCGAGCGCCTCGTTCCCGAATCGGTTCTTCACGAGGGCCCGGCTCCCCGTTTTCGTGTGCAGTAGGCCGTCGAGCCGCTGGGCGAACTCCAAGTGCTCGTCGTCGGCAAACGGTTGATCGTGGAAGACCAGGACGGCGTATTCGTCCATCCCCGCCCGGATTTCCGCGAGGGTCTCGGGATCATGGACCCGGCGGAGGTCGACGGGGCCCACTTCGGCCACAAAGTGCGGATGGAGCTTCCGGAAGGTCAGTGCCATGGCAAGAGCCTAGGACGACCCCGGGCGGAGAGTCAAGCGTGATCCTGGGTGGCGGGCCTGTGCCCGGAGCGACCGGGCGCTCTACCGTCCGAGGCGCTGCTCGAGTCGGTCGAAGCGATGGTAGATCGCATCGAAGTGCCCGAGCATGTCCTGTCGTAGCTCGGTGAACCGGAGGTCCACCTCGCCGAACCGGCGGTCGATCGCGGTGAACTGGCGTCCCAGGAATTCGACGAGCTGCTGGTACTCGACGGACGTCATGGTCCCTATCTATCCCAGGCCCAGACCGTGTGCGAGTGTACCCAGGTGTCGACGGGCGGACCCGCGGCGATTCGGGTTGCTCAGACCACGCCGAGTCACTTGCCCTGAAGTCGACGTTCAGCCTGGTGTCGCTGCCTTCGGCCCGAGGCCCACGTCGGAGAGCTGGGCCGAGACCGTGCCCAGGTGGTACAGATCTCGGGCGTATCGACCATTGGACATCGCCCGCGAGAGTGGCTCAAGCTAAGCTGCCACAGGTTGAGCATGCGGTGAGGCGGGGATGCCACCAGCCGATGAGACTACCCAAGGGAGACCGGGCAGAGTTAGGGACGAAGCTCGAAGACTACACGCTCAACATGCTGCACCGCGAGGGTCGACACAAGGCGCGCGTGTTTGAATCCGTCCTCGGGATCACCGCAGGCAGCGCCGATGTGCTGCGGCGCTCATTGTTGGATGAAGCGGCGGTGTCGGACCAGGTTGAGGCACGAGGGGACAGCGGATTCGGCAACCTCTACATTCTGCGCTTCCCTCTGAGCACGGCCAAGGGCACCGGGACCGTGGTCAGCGTATGGATCGTCCGCCACGGGGAAGACTTCCCCCGACTCACGACCTGTTATATCGTATGAGCATGGACAGCGAACTCAACTTGCACGAAGTGGTGGCACTTCTCGAAGATGTGCACGCTAGGCATTTCGAAACCGATCGCCCGCTATTGCTGCGCCGCGGGCAGATTGGCACCATCGTCATGACCTACGATGGCACGGTGTTCGAGGTGGAGTTCGCCGGAAAGGATGGGCGCGCCTACGCCATCCTCCCCGTCCATGCCAGCAGGCTGATGATCCTGAGGGACACCCCTGACTACGCGGTCGCCTAGTACGCATCAGGGGTGAACGGATCCCTCACCCTCACCCCGGCCCTCCCCCTTCCGACGGAGAGGGAGGCGTACCGGTCCCCTGAGGCCGCTACTTCAATGGGGCCAGCGCCTTTTTCACCTCGACCTGACCGTGGGCGGGAGAGGCCGCCGCAGCCTTAAAGCATTTTCATTCGCGCGTGCGCCAGCGTCCGGCATGTTCACAAGCCCGCCGCGTGGCTTACCTTTCGTCGGCCGCCCGCTCGGCCCGAGGGCTTAGAGCGTTTTTGGGGCGCCTGGTCTTGGGAGCCGGGTTGACCTGATTCCGGCCATCTGGCAGGATGTGCGCGGTGGCCATGCCGTCCATGAAAACTCCGGAAACCGGTGATGCCTTGGCCAAGGCGGTCGAGTTCCTCGAGGCTGGCGCGTGGCAGCAGGCCCACGAGATC
>JACVXW010000026.1:448-20546 GCA_015661135.1 Chloroflexota bacterium | reverse complement strand
GCTCCGGTACGAGACGCCGGAATCGAACGGCACGCCGACGATCGCGACGGCGGCCGTGCCGACGTCGTCGAGCCGCGGCAGCCGGGCGAACGTGTCCGGGCCGGTGAACCGGGGCACCTTCAGCGCGTTCGGCGGCCCGACGGGATCGCTCATGATTCCGCCGGCTTCGCCGGTTCGGCCGAGAGGTGCTCGTGGACGCCGAGCCAGCGACCGTCCGCTTCGCGCCGGAAGACGATCGATTCGCGCTCCGCCAGGTCGTGCTCGCCGTCAGCGTCCCGGATCCGCGTCCGCACCCGATGTGCATACACGGCGATGTCGTCGGTGAGCATGTGGACGTGGCCCTCGAGCGACCGGCACTCCAGGACGTGGAAGCCCCCCGCTTCCCACGACCGCCACTCGTTCTCGTACGCCGCACGCGAGCCGAGGACCCGCGGCGTCGTATAGAAGATGAACGTCGCGTCCGTCGCGAACGCACCGAAGTAGCCCTCGACGTCGTGGGAGCCGTAGGCGGCGACCAGTGCGGCCGCCGCCTCCATCACCTGCGCGCGGGCATCGCTGCGAGCGGCGACCGCACCGGCGCGGACATCGGTGCGCGCGTCGGTCACGGCATGGTCTCGGCGATCGTCCGCTCGCTCGCGTCGATCGCCGGTCCCTCCCCGGCGACATCGAGCGACCTCGTCAGCGCGAAGTACACGAGGGCCGATACCACCAGGCCGACGACGGCCGAGATGTCCGTGCCGCCGAGCTGTGTGGCAATCGGCCCCACGATGGGCTCGTCCGTGAACCCGGCCGGGATGTAGACGAACGGGATCATGGAGGCGAGGCCGACGAAGTAGGAGATGAGGCCGCGCCGGCCCCAGCTGCCGTAGATCCCGCTCGGCGTGAACAGGTCGAGGATCGCGTACCGCCCGCGGCGCACGAAGAAGTAGTCGACGAGGTTGATCGCCGTCCACGGCACCAACAGGTACAGCATCACGACGAGGCTGCTGAACAGGGCGCCGATGGCATCGCCCGGGAAGTTGATGGCGACGAGGACCCATGCGACCGCGAGGACCGTGATGGTCGCGATGCGCAGCGTCCGCGTCGGCTTGATCGGGCGGAGTGAGTCGATCGCGGTGACGGTCGAAAGCATCGCGCTGTAGGCGTTGATGCCCATCGTCGCCACGAGGGCCAGGACGGACATGATCGCGAGCGCGGAACCGAAGCCACCGAACAGGAGGTCGCCCGCGTCGCGCAGCGAGACGAGCGGATCGACGGCCGCGAGGTTCGTTGCCAGCCACGCCCCGATGGCGATCAGCCAGACGGCAGAGCCCGCCGCGCCGAGGAAGACGGACCACACGATCGGGCCGGTCTTGGTTGACCGCGGCATGTAGCGCGAGTAGTCGGATACGTACGGCGCGTAGGTGATGTTGTAGGCCGCCGCGGCCATGAACTGGGCGACGAAGGCCGCGATGGTGAACTCGCCAGCGGGTGCCGGGGAACCGGACACGCCGCCCGTCACGATCGCGACCGTGAGGATCAGCATCAGCGGGAGCGAGATGTAGAGCAGGGCCCGGAAAACCCGGTGGAGCAGGTCGTGCCCGTAGATCGCGAGCGCCGCGGCGATGACGGTCGTGCCGATCGCGATCACCGTCAGGTCCCAGCCGAAGATGCCGTTGAGCCCGCCGCTCAGCAGGATCACGTCAACGACGTTGAAGAGCATGAACGTCACGAACGACCCGAACAGGGCGACGATCACGCCGCGATAGCCGAGCTGCGCGCGCGACTGGATCATCTGGGGCAGGCCCAGGTGCGGGCCCTGGGTCGCGTGGAAGGCCATGAACAGTGTGCCGAAAGCGATCCCGAGGGTGCCGGCGACGATCGTCTGGACCATCGACAGCCCGAACGCCGGGCCGGTGAACCCGAGGAAGATCGTGAAGAACTGGAAGTTGCCCAGGAACCAGAACGGCCCCTGCTGCCAGACCTTGCCGTGCCGCTCACTCTCCGGCACGTAGTCGATGGAACGGGTCTCGATGCCGCCGACACCGGCGGCGCTCGCGCTCGCGGATCCTGCCATCCCGAAACACCCTCCTCCACGGACCGCGCCCGCCGCTCAGATGGGCGCGAGCGCAACCGGGCGGTCCGTCAGCGCGACTCTACCGCGCGGCGACCCGGCGGAACAGGGTGGATTTGCTCTCAGCGGGCCGCGGCGCGGGGGCGCGGCGGGGCGGCGCTGAGTGGCGCGGACCGGGCGCGGCGCGGGGCGTGTTCAGCAACCACAATTCTCGACGTTGGACAGCGCCGCAGGGCCGAACGGACACAAGAGTCGAGGCCGGAGCCGCGCTCAGTACTGGACTCACCTTGCGTCCGTGCGCGGCACGCACGAGTGGTGCCGCTGACCACGAAACCGTGCCGGGCACGCAGCCTTCGTCCCGCGGTCGGGCCCGTTCCCGCCCTGAATTGTGAGTGTCACGCACAGCCATCCCCGGCCCTGACGATAAGCGGCGGGCGCGGGGCGGCGGGCGCGGGGCGGCGGGCGCGGGGCGCGACTCAACCCCTGCCGGCCTCGCCGTGGGCGCGTTCCATGCGCCGATCGGGGACGAACCAGAGCGCCGTAACGGCGATGTAGACGCCGAGCGAGAGCAGCGGCGCCACAAGGGCGACCGGCGCCATGATCGCAAAGGCAATCATCGAGACGCGGCCTTTCCAGTCACGACGCATGGCGACGCCGAGGGCCTCCGACTGACCAGGAACGCCGACCAGCGTTCGAATCAGGACGTAGAAAGCCATGGCGGCAAGCGCCATGACCGCACCGTAGATCGCGGTCGGGACCGGCGCGAACGCGTTCTCGCCCATCCAGGCGGTGATGAACGGGAACAGCGACAGCCAGAACAGCAGGTGGAGGTTCGCCCAGAGCACGCGGCCGCCCACCACGCGACTGGCCTGGAGCAGGTGATGGTGGTTGTTCCAGTACGTTCCGAGGACCACGAAGCTGAGGATGTAGCTGAAGAAGACGGGACCGAGTGGCTCCAGATCCGTAAGCGAGGCGCCGTGGGGCACCTTCAACTCGAGGACCATGATCGTGATGAGGATGGCGATCACGCCGTCGCTGAACGCCTCGAGTCGACCCTTGCTCACGCTTACCCTCCCAGACGCCGAAGCGTAGCCGAACCCTCGAGCCGCGGCGGGCTGCAACGCTCCGGCCGGGCCGTGCCCAGGTCGCCTGGCGGAACCAGCCGGACCATCACGCGCAACGTGGGCGTGCGCCGTCAAGCCCGCGGCGCCACCATGGACGTGATGCGCCCCACCATTCGTGTGCTCGAGCCCGCCCTCATCGGCCGCATCCTCGACGAGGCGATGCGCGTCCTCGCCACGACCGGCATCGAGGTTCGTGGCGCCGAGCTGCGCCGCCGGCTCCAGGAGCACGGCCTCCCGCTGGACGTCCGGGGCGAACGCGTGCTCTTCCCACAAGAGGTGGTGGAACAGGCCATCAGGACCGCTCCGCGATCCTTCGTCCTGCACGATCGCGACGGTAATCCCCATGCAGACCTCGGTGGCGATCGGGTCCATTTCGTGCCGGGCTCGTCCGGGCTCAAGGTCATGGACCATCGGACCGGCGAGGTCCGGCTGGCCAACACGACCGACTTCGTGGAGTACGTCCGGCTCGCCGATGGCCTGCCGCACATCGCCTATCTCGCGACCGCCTTCTCCACGAACGACGACATCGAGGCAGACGTCTCCGACGCCTGGCGCCTGCGGCTGGCCCTCACGAACTCGAAACGGCCGATCGTGTCGGGCGCGTTCACGGAGCATGGCGTCCTGCGCATGGTGGAGATGCAGCAGCTCTTCCGGCGCGACCGGGCCGACCTCATCGAGCGCCCGATGGCCATCTTCACGATCACCGCGAGCGGCAACTTCCGGTACAGCGAGGACTCCTGCCAGAACCTGATCGACTGCGTGGAGGCCGGCATTCCGGTGGAGATCGTGCCGGTGACCCTGCAGGGACTGATCGCCCCGGTGACGACCGTCGGGGCGACGATCTTCCACACGATCGACGTCCTCGCCGGGATCACGATGGCCCAGGTCATCCGGCCGGGCGCGCCGGTACTGTTCGGCGGGGCGCCGGCCACGTTCCACATGAAGATCGCCAGCTCCCCGATGGCGGCGATCGAGGCGCTCCAGCTGGACGTGGCGTACGTCGAGGTCGCCAAGGCCCTGAACCTGCCGTGCCAGTCGTACACCAAGCTCCTCGACGCCCAGGCCGGGGCGGAGACCTTCGGCAGCGCCCTGTTGGCCGCGCTCGCCGGCGTGAACAGCGTGTCCGGGCCGGGGATGCTGGATTACCTCCTGGTGTTCTCACTGCCAAAGCTCGTCTTCGATGACGAGGTCTGTGCCCAGGTCCTCCACTTCGTTCGCGAGGTCGCGCCGGTGGGCGACCTGCCGATTGATGGGCTCCTCGAGCACCTGCTGCGGGACCAGCACCTGATCATGGCCGAGCACACCACGGCCCACTGGCCCACGACCCTCCACCTGCCCAGCCGGGTCTGGGAGCGCGACAACCGCGAGAACTGGGTCAAGGCCGGCGCCCCGGACACGGCGGCCCGGGCGACCGCGGAGGTAGATCGCCGCCTCGCCGCCTACCAGCCGGTAGACACGGACCCGCGCGCCGTTGAGGAGCTGGACCGGATCATCGTGAGCGGCCTTCGGGAGCAGACCGTGCTGCCGTACGTGGCGCCGGCGCCGGAACCCGTTGCCCTCGTGGACGACGCAGCCGGGCGCCGCCACAACCGCCGCCGCGGGGGCTGAGCGCGAGCGCTGCCGGCGCGATGAAGGCGGGGCGCGGACCGCCCGTCAGCCGCCGAAGTCGGCAGCGAGGATGGCCGGATTCCCGACCGAGCCCGCGGCGGGCTCCAGGCTGACGCCAAACCTCTCGCCGTCAGTGAACGAGATCGTGGCCCACTCGTCGAGCGAGCCCGTCCAGAACGCGGTGTCCCCGGCGAACCACATCTGGCCGACGGGAGAGCGCGTGCCACCAAGCTCCACCCAGCATCGATAGATCCGATCCGGCGGGGGCGGTTCGAGGGCCGTCGTCAGGACGACGAGGTCCCGGCTGGACCAGGAGATCGTGCCGCGAGCCACGCCGTCGGCGCCCAGCAGGTTGACGACGCGATGCCCGGGATCCTGGAGGACCCGGTCCAGGGTTGCCGCGACCGCCTGGAGGGCCAGGGTCTGGCGACGTGCCTCATCCAGCCGTCCCGCCTGGCCGACGAGGAGGCTGGTGCCCACGGCGACGATCCCGAGCACGGCGACGAGGGCAAGGAGCCGCCGGGCCGCCGGCCTCGCGAGGGAGCGATGCGCGGGCGGGAGGAGCGGCGAGGGCGAGGGCGAGGGCGTGGCCAATCCCCCGGGCCGGTACTCGCGATCCTCTCGCACTGCCTGGAGGACCGAGCCGCGGAGCAACGCAGGCGCCGGGATGGGTTCCTCGCCCGCCAGGTCGCCCAGTTCGACCCGATCCATGCCCACACCGCGGGCGGATCCCAGGCTCGCCTGGGTCGCCCGCCACACGCGCACCTCCGCGCTGCACGACTCGCAGGTCTCGATGTGCGCTGCGAGCGGGTCGGTCACTGGCGATCCCAACCGATCCAGCGCGCCGGGGTCCAGCGCGAGGTCGGCGAGCCGCTCGTGGGGGACATCGGCCAGCCCGACCCGGAGCCGCGCAAGGGCGCGCCGGGTGCGGGACTTCACGGTCCCGATCGGGATGCCGAGGTGGTCCGCGATCTCCGACTGGCTCATGGCCCGGTCGTAAGCCAGCACGACCACCTCCACCTCGTCGCGCGGCATCTCCGACAAGGTGGTCCGGACCAGCGCCCGCGTCCATCGCCGATCCAGCTCGAGTTCCGGGTCGCCGCCTACCGACCGGCCCGCGCGTCGACTCGCCGAGTCAAGGAGGTCCGCGGCGTCGGGCGAATCGGCGTCACCGGCCCAGGCGTACACGGCCCGTGGGCGTCTGGCCTCGGCCCGGAGGCGGTCGATGGCCTGGTTCCGTCCAATTCCCATGAGCCAGCCGGCGAGCGAGCCGGCGTCGGCATCGAACTGCCGGGCCCGCCGCCAGAGCGACAGGAACGTCTCCTGGACGACCTCGGCGGCGGCGTCGCGGTCGTGCAGGAATCGGAAGGCCGTCCCGAACAGCGCGTCCGCGTGCCGATCGTAGACCGTCATGAACGCCACCTCGTCCCCGCGGGCGACCCGCGCCAGAAGTTGCCGGTCCGCATCCCCCGGGTCCTCGCCTCGAACTGGTTCTCGATGTGGGTCACGCATGCAGCGATGTGCTGAACGGCCGGCGCGCAAGCGCGACCCGTCAGGGCTTGACCGTGATCGTGCCGGTCATGGACGCGTGGATGCCGCAGACATACGCGAAGGTGCCGGCAGCATCGAAGGTGTGCTCGTAGGTGCCGCCGCCGGACAGGACGTCGCTGCCCTCGAAGCCGCTGTCCGTGCTCCTGACGGAGTGCGGTCGATCCCCGATGTTCGTCCAGGTGACGGTGCTCCCGGCCGCGACCGTGAGGTTCGACGCGCGGAAGCCGTTGTCGAAGATCTCGACGGCGGTATCGCCGGCGGGAGCGTCGGTCGCGGTGGCAACGGGTGCGTCGGTCGGGGACGCAACGGGCGCGTCGGTCGGGGACGCTACGGGCGCGTCGGACTTCGGAACGATGGTGGTTGTCGGCGTCCCGGAGCCGCAGGCGGCGGCGGCGAGGGCGGCGAGCAGGACCAGCACCAGCGATCGGGGGGACATTTCGGTGAATCTCCGGTAGCGTCGCCCGGCGGGCGCCTCTGGGTGACTGTACGCCGGAGGCGCGAATTCGGATCCCGGCGCGAACTCGATCAGCGGGCGCGAACCCGGTTGTTCTTCGGATCGTGGGTCAGCTCCACGAGCCCGAGGGCCTCCAGCAGCGGCGGGAGGTACATCCCGAACCGGCCCCGATAGCCCTTCCGGAGCCCGTACCAGCCGCCGACCGGGTTATCCGCCGCGCGACCCCAGGCCTCGACGGTTCCATCCGCGGCCGGCTTCTGCTCGTCTGCCGCACCGAGGGGCATCCAGTCGCCATGTGCCTTGAGCATCGCGTGGAGATCGTCGATCGCGCGCAGGTCGTACTTGAGTAGCGTGGACCCGACCTGGCAGACGAGCGTCGGCGGGCTGGCCGCCTCGTCCCGCCACATCTGGTAGTCCGAGGTCCCGGGCGGGGTCTTCAGGTTCCAGGGATCCGCCTTCGTTCCGCTGCCCATGTCTGCCACGATCTTCATTCTCCCGTTCGTGCTTGCCGCCCCCGAGCGAGCGGGTGATCTGCAAGTCAACCACCTCGCGCTGGGGGAAGCAAGCGCCGCCAAGTCAAGCGTACGCACCCCAACGTCTGTGCCGGGCCCGGACCAGTGTGGACCGGCGCGGCCGGCGCGGCCGGCGCGGCTTCGGCGCGGCGCGGCTTTATGGCCAACGCTCCCCCGGGGAGCACTCGCCAGGTTCAGGCGGGGATTGAGCCCGCCCAAGGACCCGACGGGGCGTATCGCCCGGCCCGGCCACGCTCGACGCCCGCTCCACGAACGGGAAATCCGGGGGATCTCGGCGGTCGCGGCTGCCGTCTGCGGCCGGCAACCCGCGCAGTGCTCCGGGGGCGGTCGCAAGCCAGGATTGCCGGGGCAGCACGGGAAAGGGGATGCATCCACGGGATGCATCCACGGCCCGTCATGCCGGGCCGGCGGCCTCGATCTCCCGCGTCCGGCGGGCGACGAAGTCGTCGATGGCCTCCGCCACGCCCGGTTCCATCGGTGGAGGCTCGAATTCCGCGAGCAGTTGCTTCCAGATCCGGTTCGCCCGCTCGGCGGCGGTCTTGGAACCATCCTCCTGCCAGGTCTCGAAGTTGCGCCAGTCCGCCAGCATCGGCTGGTAGAAGGCGTGCTCGAAGCGCTCTGACCGCCCGGCCCGACGGCCGCAATCGCGTCCACGCCCATCTCGGCGTCGTTGACGACGAGGGGCTGGAGCACCTCGGACATCATCTGGAGGATCTCCGCGTCCAGGATCAGCTTCTCGAACGAGGCGGTGAGGCCCCCCTCCAGCCAGCCCGCGCCCTGGTACAGCAGGTTTACGCCGCCCATGACCGCGCCCCAGACCGCCATCTCCGATTCATAGGCCGCCTGGGCGTCCACGGTGTTGGAGCCGGTGACATTGGACGAGCGGAACGGCAGCCCGTAGCGCCGCGCCAGTTGCCCGGTCGCGAAGGCCGCCTTCACGTACTCCGGCGTCCCGAAGGCCGGTGAGCCGGTTCGCATGTCCACGTTGGAGGTGAACCCCCCATAGACCACCGGCGCGCCGGGCCGGGCCAGCTGGGTCAGGACGACCATGAACAGGGCCTCGGCGTTCTGCTCGGCGAGGGCGCCGGCGATCGTCGCCGGGCTCATGGCCCCGGCGAGCGTGAAGGGCGTGACCACGACGGGCTGGCCGTGCATCGCCATCTCAATCAGGCCCTCGGACATGGGCCCGTCCAGCCGGAGCGGCGAGTTCGAGTTGATGATCGTCATGAGGCTCGGTTCCCGGAGGAGCTGGTCGCGGTCCACGCCGCGGGCGAGGCAGATGACCTCGATGGCGTCGGCCACCGCGGTCCGGCCGAAGCCGAGGCACTGCCAGGTCTTGTCCAGCGTGGTAGCGAGGAGGCGGTACAGGTCCAGGTGACGGGTGGGAACCGGCAGGTCCGTGGCCTCCAGCGGGCCGCCTGCCTCCTGGTGGATGACGTCCAGGGCGCCGATCACGCGGACGTAGTCGCGCAGGTCCTGCGCGTTGCCGGCCCGGCGGCCGCGGTCCAGGTCCGTGACGAAGGCCGGTCCGCCGACGGAGGTAAAGGCGAGGTTCCGGCCGCCGATCTCCAGGTCCCGGGCCGGGTTCCGTGCGTGGAGCCGGAAGGTCGAGGGGGCGGTCCGGATCAGCTCCTCGACGAGACCGGGGTCCAGCCGGACGCGCCTCGTCGGCCCGTCCACCCGGGCGCCGGCGGCGCGCAGGAGATCGATCGCCCGGTCGCCCAGGACCTCCAGGCCGATCTCTTCGAGGATTCTCAGGGACCCTCGGTGGATGGTTTCCAGCTGGTCCGCGGAGAGGATCTCGACGGGCGTGAAGGGATTGACGAGCGTCCGCCACGGCAGGCGTGGGATGCCGCCACCGGTGCGCCGCTCCCGGCGGCGATGCGCCGTTGCCTGATGCGCGGTTACTTCCGGCCTCGGCTCCATCCTCAGGCGAGGGCGCGTTCGACGGAATCGATAGGGTCATCGGCAAGGGCGACGGCATCGCCGCCCAGCCGGCCCCACCCCGTGCGCTCGGCGGTCGCGCCAGTGATCGCGGCCCAGCCGTCCGCGCCGAGCTGCTCGAGGGTCCGGGCCGCGGCCGCCAGCGAGCCCTCCGCGTGCCGGCGTGCCTCGCCGTCGAGGGTCCGTGAGCCGAGGGCATCGTCGAGTTGTCGCGCGACTTCAGCCGAGGCCCGATTGCCCGCCGCAACCTGATCGAACATCATCCCGGCGGCGGCCCGTCGGAGGACCAGCCCCGTTCCCGAGCCGGGTGCAACAGCCGCCACGATGGCGGCCCAGCGGCCCTCGCCGTCGTGACCGGCCGGCTCCAGGAAGGCGAGCGGATGATCCTTCATCAGTACCCGGCGAATGGCCACCTCGGCCGCCGCGCGGGCCGCCGCGTACGTCTCATCCGCCAGCCAGGCCGGCAGCGCACCGATGACGAGACTGCCGGGATCCAGGCCGTGCCGAGCGGCGAGGCCGACCGCAAGCAGCTGCAATCCCAGGGCTCTCCCCGCACGGGTGGCGGGGTCCGAGTTGACGCCTGAATCCATGTCCGGCGCGACGACGAGCGGCCCGGCGGGGAGGAGCAGGATCGTGCCGGCGCGCCGTGCCACGCGGGCCGCAAAGGCAAAGTCGGCCAGGGCGCGGACCGGGTCCACGCCGGTCCCGACGATCTCGCCCATCGGGTCCAGCTCCAGCAGGTCCACGCGCTCGAACGCCGCCACGATGGCGCCCTCCGGGCCGGCAAGCGCGGTGGGAACCGTCGCGAGGCGAACGTAGGCGCCGCGCTCCGCGGCCGCCCGGTCGAGCGCATCACGCACGTGAGCGAGGCCCCGCTGGCTGCCCGCGGGAGCTGGGTCGGGCTCATCGTCGCGATCGGCGTGCCATGCCGCGACATCCTGGCCCAGCTCACCGAGGCGGAGGGCCAATTCCCGGCCAACGGGGACTTCCACCCGAATGAGGTCCGCGCCACCCCTGACGAGATTCGCCGCTTCCAGCGCGCCGCCGTGGGCGCTCGACTCCAACAGCGTTGTGCCGATCCACGGCAGCTCGCGATCTCCGAGCAGCGCGAAGAGTTCGGCACGCGCCGTTCGGTTCGCGTCAATCCGCTCGACGGCTCCCGCGAGGAGGGTCTGGAGGTGCCCCACCGCAGATGCCCGGCGGTCCGGCGATGCCAAAAGCTCCGCCTCCAGCGAGAGATCCACCGCCCCGCTCGCCACGTCGAGCGCAAGTTGCTGGGGATCCGAGTCGTATTCCTGGAGGGCGAGGCAGAACGGCAGCGCGATCCCCGAGGCCAGCAGGCCGGGCCTGCCACCGGCGTAGCGGTCCGCGACCTCCGCCGCGAGTGGCCGACCCTCGCGGTCCGTGCCGCTGACGCCGAGCAGGCGGAGGACCGCTCGCTCGCGGCCGAGGGTCCGCATGCGGGTCGACGCGGCCGCCAGCTTTGCGGCCACCGCCGACGCCAGGTCACGGAGGGCGGCCACCTCCGCCACGAAGTCCCCCGGAGCGAGCGTCGGCGCCATCGCCCGGAGGATACGGCACCCGCCGGCGCGGCGGCCGCGCCGTCCCGTGCCCGCCGCGCCGTCCCGTGCCCGCCTCGGCGTCCCGTGTCCGGTACCGTGCGCCGGCACCTACCGGCCCCGCCGTTCCGTGCCCGCGGGCAAGTGGCGGGACCGCCCAGCGGCCCGCCGGCAGTCGATTGCCCCCGGTCGTCAATTCGGGAGGGAATGTCACCCTTGTGCGTGAGGGTCACGAACGTGACGCGTCCGAGCAGTCCGTGCGCCGAGCCGTGCCGCTCCGGTGCCTGGCAGTCCTTTTCGCTACCTGTCGCGGCGGAAATTGTGGCTGGAGGACACGGCGACTCAGCCGGGCCAAGGTCCCTCGCGGCGGTCGCGGCGGTCGCGGTGGAAATTGTGGCTGGAGGACACGGCGGGCGGCGCCGAGCGGGTCAGCCGGGGCCGGGACCGGGACCGGGACCGGGGCCGGGTCCGTCGCGGGCCGGCTCGCCGATCCAGACGTGGCCGCCGGCGAAGTGTTCGGCCTTCCAGATGGGTGCCCGCGCCTTGGTCTCGTCGATCGCGTAGGCCGCCGCCGCGAACGCGTCGGCCCGGTGGGGGGCGCAGGCGACGATCGCCACCGAGGCCTCGCCGAGTGGGACGGTCCCGGTTCTGTGCACGATCGCCAGCCGCGCCACGCCGAAGCGATCACGGATCTCGTCGGCGATCTCGGCGAGGATGCGGAGCGCCATCGGCTCGAGCGCCTCGTAGTCCAGGGCCTCGACCGTTCGCCCGGCATGTCGCGCGGCCTCGGATTCCTGGCCGGGGGCCGGCGTTCCCGGCGTTCGCCGGGTGATCCCGAGGAAGCCGACGATCGCGCCATCCTCCGGGGTGGCGAGCCGGCCGGCCAGCTCCTCGAGGATGCCCTTGGGCAGGGGATCGGCCCGAATCTCGAGGATGCGCCGCGGGTCCGCGCCGCCGCTCACCGGCGGGATCATCGCGACCTCGTCGCCGTCGCCGAGGACGACCTGCGGCCCGGAATAGTCGCCGTTCACGGCGAAACGGACCGACGAGCGACCCGCCGCCAGGACCGGGAACCGCGCCACGAGCGCGTCCCAGGCATCCTCCACGGCGGCACCGGGACGCAGCTCCAGGAGGACCTCGCGCGTCCCGGCCAGCTCGCGCTGGACGGCGAACAGGCGGATCCGGACCCGGATCGAGACCCCGGCGCCCGGCGTCGAGCTCACGGCCGAAAGGCCGCCACGAGGAGCCCGTCGCCGATCGGCAGGACCGTGCCGCTAAAGCGCGCGTCACCAATCACCCAGGAGCAGAACGCGCGTAACGCATCCGTGCCGTCGCCCGGGCGGCTGGGCCGCGCCCCAGAGGACTTGCCGCTCCACAGGACGTTGTCGGCGACGACGAGCGCTCCCGGCCGAAGCCTCGGAAGGAGCGCCTGAAGGTACGCCGTGTATTCCTCCTTGAGGGCGTCGATGAAGACGAGATCGAACGGCCCGGCAAGGTCCGGCTGGGCGGCGCCGCTGGCGAAGGCATCGAGCGCCGGCTCGTTCACGACCCGGATCCGCGCGTCCGCGATGCCCGCGCTGCGCCAGTGTTCGCGCGCCACGGCGGTCCTCGAGGCGTCCGGATCGATCGTCACGATCGTGCCGTCGGCCGGCTGGCCGAGCGCCATCCAGAGCGTGGAATAGCCGATCGCCGTACCGACCTCAACGATGGCTCGCCGGTCGGAGGCCAGAGCCGACAGCACCCGCCCGGAGTCCCGATCAAGGATCGGGACGTGGCCCGGCTCGGCGGCCTGTTCGAGCGCCATCAGCACCGGATGCGGCGGTCGCGCGAGGGAATCGATCCAGGCGAGGTCGACATCGCCCGGGGACCAGCTGTTGTCGGTCTTCACGAGTGCCTCCCAGTGCATCCCTAGACGAGCAGGCCGGCGCCGAAGTACAGGCCGGCCGCGAGGATGGTGCCGGCGGCGATCGTGCCGACGTTGATGTAGAGCAGACCCGTCGCGGACTCCATGGACCGTGTCCGGGCCGTCTGGATCGCGGCCCAGCCGACGATGAGCGGGAAGACGATCCCGACGACCAGACGTAACCAGACGAAGAGCGCCCAGGGGCCGGTCAGCGCCCCGAACCCGGTAGCTCCGCCCTCGCCGGCCGAGCCCGGGCCGTCCACGCCGGCCGCGCCGATGCCGGTACCGACCCACACGACGAACAGGATCAGCTGGAGGGCAACGACACCCGTCAGTACGCGGGAGAAGAGGACGAGCGGTGCCTCGGGAAGCTTCGGCGTCACGAGGTACCAATGGCCCAGGATCATCGAGGCCCACACCCCGCCGGTCGCCGCAGCGAGGACGGCCAGCTGGACGAAGAGCAGCGTGGTCCCCAGCGGCGAGCCGCCCCACGACGCCGCCGCCGCGAAGAGAACGAACAGCCCGACGCCGACTCCACCGACAGCCAGCATCCTGGCGCGGCCGCCCCGCGCGGGCGCGCTCGTCGCGTGTTCACCGCTCGGAATCGCCGCGCGCTCGTCGCTCGGGGTCGCCGCGAGCCCGGCGCGCGCGATCGTGATCGCGGTGATCAGGGCGATGACGGCGAAGAGGGCAAGGGCCGTGGTCCGCGGCACCGACCAGGCCGCGTCCCAGAGGGCCATCAGGTCCGAGTCTTCCGGCCTCGGGAGCGCCCCGTCGGACAACCAGGCCAGTAGCCCGAAGACGGCCGCCGTGAACGCCACAAACGCGAGGTAGCCCTTCGTGGCCGACGTGAACAGCCAGCCCAGGACCACCGCGCAGTAGGCACCGACCGCCAGCCCGGTCAGGACCGTCCAGTTGATGTAGGCGAGGTTGGCGGCAATCTGCGCGGCGGGCACGCCATCGAGTGTATCGCGCGGGCTACGATGCTCCCGGAGGTGCGCGATGCGACGAGACGGCGAGACGGCGATCACCTGGTACGGACACGCCTGCGTGGAAGTGGTCACGCCGGGCGGCAAGACGATCCTGTTCGACCCGTGGTTCGGCAACCCGAGCAGCCCACGGGCTGCCGGCGATGTCCAGCGCTGCGACCTCATGCTCCTGTCGCACGGCCACGACGACCACCTCGGCAACGCGCTCGAGGTCGCCTCTCGAACCCGGCCCGAGTGGCCGGCCATGCACGAGCTTCAGCTCTGGCTCAATCGCAACTACGCCGGCAAGGACAGGGTCATCGGCATGAACAAGGGCGGTACCGTGACGGCGGCCGGCCTTCGGGTCACGATGACCCACGCTGATCACTCGGCCGGCGCGTGGAATGCCGCCGGCGAGACGACGCTCTACCTCGGCGAGCCGGTCGGATTCGTCGTCGAGCTCGAGGACGGAACCCGGATCTACTTCGCCGGCGACACGAACGTCTTCTCCGACATGCGCCTGATCGCGGACCTCTACAAGCCCGACCTGGCGATGCTCCCGATCGGCGGGCATTACACGATGGGTCCGCTCGAGGCGGCGCTCGCAGTCGAGCTGCTCGGTGTTCGCCACGTCATGCCGATCCACTACGGGACCTTTCCGATCCTGGCCGGAACACCGGCCGAGCTGCGCGCCGCGCTGGCCGCCCGCGGCCTGAGCGACGTGACCGTCCACGATCCCGAACCGGGAGTGACGATCCGGTTCTGAACGGGCGGCGGCCGGGGTATTCGGCGGTCCCGGACGCGGGGTGGTACCAGAGCGAGCCGGGACCTTTGGGTGGGAGCACGCGGGCACCACTTCCTGCGACAACCATCCCAGCGGAATCCCTCACGCAAGGTATTGATGCAGCCCGGCCACGACAACGACGCTCCCACCAACGTGCCCGACGAGCTCCTGGACCGCCGAAACGGACTTCGGCTGGTCAAGATTCGCCTTGCCCTGACGCTTCTCGCCGTGGCGATCCTGCCGCTCGCGGCGGTCGCGCCGATGATGCGCGCGGTGCTCCTCGACACCCGCGCGGGCCTGGAGGAGCGACTCTCGGCGGAAGCCGAGCACGCCGCCGCTGAGGTCAGCCGAGAACTCGGTGGCATCACCGCGGGACTCGCCGGCATCGCCGGCCTGAACGGGGTCGCGGCCGCGGCTGCCGCGGAGCCTGGAGATCCGGCCGCTGGGCCGGTGGCGGCCGCATTGACTGAACTCCTGAAGCGGCCTTCGGGCATCCTCGAAGCCGTCGCGATCACCGATCCGTCGGGCGTGCCACACGCCCTCGTAGGGTCGGACGGGGTCCCTCGATCCGGCGCTCCCCCACCCACCTCGAACCGTCCGTTCGTCACGCTCGTCACGGTCGAAGCCAACAAGCCCGCCTTCATCGAAGTCGCCATCGCGATCCCGCCGGCCGCCGACGCCGCGGCGGGGGCTGCGCCTACGGGCACGGTCGTCGCATCCATCTCCGTCGCTGCGCTCCTCGACTGGGCGAGCCCCGGTGCTGCCACGGCCGGCCGCACTGTTCGCCTGGTGGACGGCGACAACACGGTCGTGGCCACCGTGGGGCCGGGCATCGAGGTGGTCCTGCCGGGAACCGTGATCGACATTGCCGCGAACGGCTCGGAGGCATCCGAGGCCCACGCGCCGATCGCCCTGCCGGCCCTCAAAGGCTGGCACGTCCTGGCGACCGCTCCGCTGCCGGTCACAGCGATTCCGGTCCCCACCATCGCGGCCCTCATCGGCCTGATCGGCCTGCTGGTTGCGTTCACCGTCTGGATGGGCCGCCAGATCGTTCATCCGGCGGCGGTGCTCGAGGAAGAGCGGGCGAGGTTCCACGAGCTGTACGCAGCCGCGCGGGAAGCCTCGCTGCGCGACAGCCTCACCGGGCTGGGCAACCACCGCGCCTTCCAGGAGGCTGTTGGGCGGATGGTCGATCAGTCGCGCCGCTACGGGACGCCCTTCTCGCTGGTCCTCCTCGACATCGACGAGTTCAAGCGCGTCAACGACACCCGCGGCCACGCCACCGGCGATGAGCTCCTGGCCGAGGTGGGCAATCTGATCCGCGCAACGGTCCGCCAGGCCGACGCCGGCTTCCGGATCGGCGGCGACGAGTTCGCCATTCTCCTTGCAAGCACGGATGCCGCCGGAGCCGAGGTCACCGCCCGCCGGCTCCTCAGCCGCGGGCTGGAGGACCGGTCCGGCGGGCGCTACCGCGGCCCGATCTCATTCTCCGCCGGCATCACCGGCTGTCCCGCCTTCGGCACGACCCGCCTGGAGCTGACGGCGCAGGCGGACGCTGCCCTCTACCGTGGCAAGCGCGCCGGACGAACAATGGTGTCCATCTTCGACCCGGCCCTGGATCGGGGTCATGTGGACGAGGAGATGCGCGCCGAGCTCTCGGCAGCGGTGTCTGTCGTCATCGAGACCGGCGCGCTCAGCCCCGTCTACCAGCCGATCGTGCATCTGCCCACGGGGCGGATCCTCGGCTACGAGGGCCTCGTCCGCGTCCGGCCCGACGCCGGGTTCCCGCACACCGGTGCCCTGTTCGACGCGGCCGAGGTCGCCGGCCGCGTCCTCGATCTGGATCGGGCGGCGCTCGATGTCGTGCTGCGCGGCGCCGCGCAGATCCCGGAGTCAGCCCTGCTGTCGATCAACGTCTCGCCACGCAGCTTCGAAGCGCCCGAGTTCAATGCCACTGTCTTCCTGGCGATCCTGCGGCGGCACGGTATCGCCCCGGAGCGGGCCATCCTGGAACTCACGGAGCGCGACGCGATCCGCGAGCCGGAGCGGCTCCGGGCCGCGATCCGCCAGCTGCAGGAAGCCGGCGTCCGGGTGGCCGCCGATGACGTCGGAGCCGGCAACGCCGGGCTACGACTCCTGAGCCAGTTCCGGTTCGATGTCGTGAAGATCGACCTGTCGCTCGTCCAGGGCGGCGCGAGCCAGGACCAGACGCTGGCCGTCCTGACCTCGCTCGTGGGCCTCGCCCGTCGCTGGGGCGCCCTGACCATCGCCGAGGGCGTTGAGACCGCGGCCCAGCTCCAGATGATCCGCGGGCTTGAAGTGGACGCCGGCCAGGGCTACCTGCTGGGTCGCCCCGGGGCGATCCTCGGCGAGGACCGGCTGGACCTGGACGCGCTCGCGGGCGGGCCCGCGCCGGTTCCGGTGGCCCCGGCCCCAGTCCCGGCGGCTTACCCGACCCCGGCCCCGACGGCCGACCCGGCCCCGGACCTCGATGTGCGGACGGCGATCGCCGGCCCGAAATCGGCGCCGTTCGTATCACCGTTCCAGACCTCTCCTCGGCCCAGCCCGACGGCCGCATCTGTCATCTCGGGCGGCGCACCCAACCCGTTCGCCCCGCACTGACCCGACGCGCGCGCCGAACTCTCGGCGCCAAAGCCCAGTACCATGCGGTCATTGGCGGCTCGACCGCCTGCGCGCACTCTTTCCCCATCAGGTCCGCCTGAACCCGTCGCGACAGATCGTCGCGCGGACGACAACGGCAAACCCGGGGTGACCCGGGGACGCAAAGCCACGGGGCTCGGCATCCGCGATGAGCGGACGATCGAGTCAGCCGGGTTACCGAATCCGTGGCGCCGAGAGGCGCCGACAGCAGGAGACAAGACTCACCATGTCGAACCTTCGACCGAACCTCGCGCGGATCGGCCGCGCAACCCTCCTCGCCGGGCTCACCGGCATCCTCGTCGTGAGCGCCGCCTTCGCGGGCAAGCCCGGCGGCAGCACCACATCTACCTTCCGCGTTGACAACGGCACCTTCGCGTCTACCACGACCGCGTACCGCGGGACCGGTACCTGGGTCCACGCCAAGTGCTCCCAGAACGGCGTCCTCGTGTACGAGCAGTACGTCCCGTACGGCACGACCGGCACCGCGTCGCTGACGCTCGGCCCGACGCCCATGTGGACGTCCGGCGGGGCCACCTGCAGCGGCGAGGACGGCTGGTGGCAGAACGGCACCCGCTGGCGCGTCAATTCGACGAAGTCCTTCACCGTCACCGGCTGAACGCGACGGCCAAACGAATTCGGCACGCAGGAGCGGCGACCACAAGGTCGCCGCTTTCGATTCCAGGGCGTATCGAGAAGACGACCGCCGGCCCCGTAGGGTCAGACATGCCTCACCGAGAACGGTTCCGACATCAGGGCCGCCTCGGGGGGAGCCAGGCGTTTCACGACTGCCCTGGCGCGACAAGGGCAAACCCGGGGTGACCCGGGGACGCAAAGCCACGGGACTCGCGCGGCGTTCGGTCGCTCGAGCCAGCCGGGCTACCGAACGCCGAGGATCGCCGCTTGCCGGCGACCCTCCCAAGGGAGGTCCGCCATGCGGCCAGGTTCGATCGCACGCCACACCGCGGGTGTGGCCTTTGAGGGTCTGCTGATCCTCGCCACCGTCACGGTTCTGCTCTTCGCCGCGGCCGTCGTCACGCGCGGCGAACCGGGCGGCGCCGATGACGCGTTCGCCGGGCGCAACGGCGCCATCACCGTCGCCGACGGAAGCTTCGCCCAGACCACCGTCGCGACCGCCAACCCCGGCGATGACGGTACGTGGGTCATGGCCGAGTGCTTCCAGAACGGCACGATCGTCTATCGCCAGTACGTCAGGGTGGATCCGGCGACCCACCAGGCGACGCTCACCCTTGGGCCCACGCCGTCGTGGTCCAGCGGTGCGGCCTCGTGCCGGGCCGAAGAGGGCGTCTGGTTCAAGGGCACGCGTTGGCGCGTGCTGGCGACCACGACCTTCGAGGTCAGCGGCTGACTTCGCTCGATCCAATGCTCAGGAAGCGGCCGGGGAACCGGCCGCTTCTTCGTGTGCCGGCCCCTCTATCCTGACTGGCCATGAGCAAGCGCGGGCGGGCGGGCCGATCCGAGCGACCGAGGGGCAAGATCCCGCCGGCGGACCGCCGGGTGTTGGTCCCGGCCATCCCCGCGGGCCA
The DNA here is from genome assembly GCA_015661135.1 of Chloroflexota bacterium. Taxonomy (GTDB): domain Bacteria; phylum Chloroflexota; class Limnocylindria; order Limnocylindrales; family CSP1-4; genus UBA5189. The sequence continues at coordinate 1,860 of JACVXW010000026.1, read as the reverse complement.
CGAGAAGGGTCGGCGAGTGGGATGGGTGGCTGCCGGCGCGACCACCCTCGCGGCGCTCGGGCTGTACCTGGCCACCCTCGCACCCACCGTCGCGACCGGCGACAGCGGCGAACTCTCGACCGTGGCCGCAACCCTCGGGCTGGCCCATCCGCCCGGGTACCCGACGTTCACGATCCTCGGCCACCTGTTCACGTGGCTGCCGTTCGGTGACCCCGCTTACCGGGTCAACCTCATGTCGGCCGTGCTGGATTCCGCCGCCGTCTTCGTCGTCTGCCTGGCGATCGGCCGGCTCATCGAGGCCGCTCGGCGGGATGATGCCACCGCGACCGACCCCCGGCCGCTTGCCTGGGTCGCCGCCGCGGTCGGCGGGCTGAGCCTGGCGATCTCCACCGGGTTCTGGCGGTACTCGCTCGTCGCGGAGGTGTTCGCCCTCAGCAACCTCCTGGCCCTCGCCCTGCTCGTGCTGATGCTCGAATGGAGCCGGCGACCAGAGCGGATGCGCATCCTGTGGGCGGCGGCTGCCGTTGCCGGCCTGGCCCTGACGAACCAGCAGACGATCACCTTCACGGCGCCGGCGCTCCTGGTCCTGCTCGGCCTGGGAATCCGGCGCTACACCGCGCCGCCGGCGGGCCGCCGCACCGGCAGGCCCATGCCCTGGCGCTTACTCGCGGTGGCCGTCGCGCTCGGCATCGTGGGCCTGCTCCCCTACCTCTACCTGCCGCTTGCCGCGGCCTCAGGAGCCGCCCGGGTCTGGGGCGATCCGACGACGCTCGACGGCTTCGTCGCGATCCTGGCCCGCTCCGCCTACGGAACCCTGAGCTTCACGGTCCGGGACACCAGCGGTTCACCTCTCGAGCACATGAGGCTCTTTGTCGGGTACCTCGTCACGGCGTTCACGCCCGTCGGGCTCGCCGTGGCCGGGGTCGGCGCCGCCTGGATCGCGGTCCGCCGGACCGGCGAGGCCGTCGCACTGGGGCTGTGGCTGCTCGTGGCGGGTCCCGTGTTCCTCGTCATCGCCAACCCGCCGCTGTCGGATCCGGTGACGCGTGGCGTCCTCGAGCGCTTCTACCTGCTGCCAAGTCTGCCGGTCGCGATCGCGATCGGCGTCGGCGCGTGGCAGCTCGCCGGGTGGATCGCCGGCCGCCTGCCGCCTGCCGTCGCGCTTCGCCAGAGGGTCGGGGTTGCGGCGGCCGGCGTGCTCGTGCTAGGACTGGCGGGTCTCGCTGTGGCGCGCCTCCCGGAGGTCGACGAGTCGGGCAACCGCGTGGCCGAGCGATACGCCGACGACCTCCTCGGCACGCTCCCGCCGGACACGCTCCTGCTGATGCGGAGCGACGAGAACTACACCAGCGTCACCTACGCCCAGGAAGTCCGCGGGGTCCGGCCGGACGTTGCTGCGATCGACGTCGAGC
>JACVXW010000026.1:0-429 GCA_015661135.1 Chloroflexota bacterium | reverse complement strand
CAAAGACCGACACCCCGAGGTGGATATCCCGTTTCCAAGCTACGACGGCGGAGTCAAGCACCACCTCGCAGACGTCATCGAGCTCGCGATCGAGACGCGGCCCGTCTTCGTCGTGGGCGAGCTGGAGGAGGACCTCGCGAGCGCGTTCGATCTCGTCGATATCGGCCTCGCGGATCGCGTTCTGCCGAACGACACCGCGCCGGACCGGCTGGCCGTGCTGCGCGACGATCCGGGCCTGTTCGATCGACTCCACCCGCCGGATCGCATCTACCCGGAGTCCACGTGGGAGGCGGCGATCGCGGCGAGGTACGCGGACGTGGCGTTCCAGACCGGCGTCGCCCTCCAGCAACTCGGGCCCCAGCCCAACGCGGCCGAGGTGGAACGGCTCTACCGGGCGGCCCTCCGCGTCTCCCCGACGATCTCGGGCGC
>JACVXW010000003.1 GCA_015661135.1 Chloroflexota bacterium | reverse complement strand
GAGCCGCTCACGGTCCGCACGCCCTCGCTCGGTCGGTTTCCGGCCGGCCGGTTCAATGGGCATCCTCCGGCCAGGCAAGGCGGGCCCAGGCGTGGAGCACCGCGCGGCGACGATCACGACGATTGGGCAGACCGAGGGGGCTGCCCCGCAGATCGACTAGCAGCCCGGCGAGTCCACCCGTCACATCTACGTCGGCGCGGCGCGTTCGCCGGCCGATCCGGGCCGCAGCCCGGAACTCGAGCGTCGCCGTCGCGAGCACACCGGGCGGCAGGTCGAGGAATTCCAGCTCGCCGGCCGTGAGCGCGTGGCGTGCGACATCGGCGCCGTGGGCCAGCGTCAGCCAACCGATGCCAGCCTCGCTGCGGCGGCCGCCGGGGGCCGCACTCACGACACTGCCGAGCGGGACCAGCAGGTCCGCCGCAAGATCGGCCAGCAGCAATCGCCGCTCCGCCGCGTCCGGGAGCGTCCCGATCGGGCCGAGCAGGCGTGCATGGTCGCCGGCGATCTGGGTTGCCCCGGTCCTGCGGATCGTGTCGGCAATGGAGAGCACGACGGCACGCGGAGGGGCCGCGGCGAAGCAGCCACCGGCCACGATCGTGAGATCCGGCGACGGCATGGCCGAGACGTCCGTCGTGACTGCGGCCAACCGCAGGAGCGCGGCATGGGCGGCCGCGATGCGCAGCCGGGCCCCGTCGCCCGTTGGGTCCGACCACGGGGACGCCCGGAGGTCGCGCAGGCTATCGCCCAACCGGTGGCGATCGAGCCTGCCGCTGGTCCACTCCAGGATCCCATCGATGATGGCGTCGTCGTGCGCGTGCGGGATGAGGGCCGCGCGCGCGGTCACGACACCAAGCGCAGTCGGATCCGCGCCGGCCACGCCGGGCGAAGCCATGATGCGGGCACCGCCATCGTGCCCGATCTCGAGGATCTCGACGCGCCGATCGAGCAGATCGGCGAGGGAAGTGGCGGCGGCCGTCATCGCCCGACGCCCATCGATCGGGTTTGGCAGGAGCCCGGTCAGGATGGATCGCAGGATCTCAGCCGCGTCACGACGACCGCCGATCGGCGGCGCCTCCACGATCCGCGACGGGTCACCCGGCGGATCGGCGCCGAGACCCTCCGTCCATGCCCTCCGGCCGCGGATCGATCCCCCGATGACGATCTGCGCCTCCGGGCGACGACGGGCAACCGCGCCGACGAGGCCGGCGAGATCGTCGAGCGCTGCCCGCTCGTCCGGTCCAGGTGGCTCACCCGCGGCGACGAGGATCGCGCCAACGTCATCGCGCAGGGCGAGCTCGGTCATCTCACGCGGGTCGTGCGTCTCCGTGGACGCGCCCAGGACCCGCCACAGCGTACGTGCGGAAACTGTCTCGAGCAGCCCGACGGAGCGGCGTGAGGCCCCGAGGACGGCGAGCGACCGGGGAGGGGCGCTTCGACTCGCCAGCCTGGGCAGGTCCGGCAGCGCGTCTGGATGCAAACCGATCGCATCGGCCATTGCCGGGTCGGTCGCCCGGACCCGCGCGGCGAGGATCGCCAGCATCTCGTCCTCGGCGGCGCCGGCCGGCGCCGCCAGGGTCCCGAGGAGCCGCCAGCGCTTCCCCGGACGGGCGACGAGGCCCACCGAGGTGGTTGCCGCCCCGGCATCGACGACCACGAGCGTGTTGGGGGGCCTGTTCACTCGATCATGCTACCGGCCGGCCGTCTCGAACGGGACGGTCCGCCAGGGGGACGCTCAGGCGTCCCAGGCCATCTCCTCGTCCAGCTCCTCGAGCCGGTCGATCAGTTGCTCGATGCCGTCATCGTCGGCAAGGATGGCCGTTGCTCCGGCCATGTCGCCGCCGAACAGACTGCGCAGGACCGGATCGAAGAAGAGCATCGCGTTCGCGCCGAGCGCGCGGTACGGGCGGCTGGCATGCAGGAAGTGGACAGCGGGCGTCGTGAGCCCTCGAAGCTGGATCTCGCGCGCAACCTGCTCCACGAGCTCTTCACGCTGCTCCTCGACCGCGTCCAGGCCCAGCCCGCCGAAGTCACTCATGTGCCGTTCTTCCGGGTTCCGTCCGCGACCCCCCGACGAGCGCAGGCTCGACGGCCAGGGCCCGCTCGAACGCCTGGTACGCGGCCGCGCCACGGAGGGCGAAGATCACCCGTTCGATCTCGGGGCCCCGCTGGACATCATCACGGACCGTGGCCACCGTGATCTCGGCGGCCGTATCGAGCGGGAAGCCGCCGACCCCGGTCCCCAGGGCGGGAAATGCGACGCTCGCGGCACCGATCTCACGCGCCCGCGTCAAGGCGCTCCTGACGGCACGCTCCAGGATCGCGACCGATGTCCGACGATCACGATCGAGTGACACTGCGTGGATCACGGCCCGGGCGGCGAGGTTGCCGGCGCCCGTCACGACGGCGTCGCCGAGGGCCAGCGGGCCCTGCCGGACGGCGGCGAACTCGATCGCATCCCCGCCGGCCCGCTTGATGGCGCCCCCGACACCGGTCGACATCCAGAGTGACGGATTGGCGGGATTCACGATCGCGTCCACCTCGAGGACGCAGATGTCCCCATTCCACAATTCGAGTCGCGTCACCCGAGCCCTCCGGAAGTGAGCGTCCGGAGCCCCCCCGGTCCGGAGCCGGCATGGTACACCCGTGGCAGCCGCCAGGACAGGTTCGTGACGACTTCCCACGAGTTCGTGGTGCGGGCGCGCGCCAGGTCTGCGGCCGTGATCTCATCATTGCCCTGCCGGCCGAGCAGGACGAACTCGTCGTCAACCGTGATCGGGGCGCCGGGCACGTCGCTGACGTCGGCCATCACCGCGTCCATGGCAACGTTGCCGACGAGCGGCACCCGCCTGCCACGGACGAGTGCCTCCGCCCGGTTGGAGAGCGATCGCGGCCAGCCGTCGCCATACCCGAGGGGGAGCGTCGCGATGCTGCTCGTGCGCGTGGTCCGGAAGGTCGGGCCGTAGCTGATCCCCCAACCAGCCGGCAGTGTCGCGACGCGGACCGGCCGGGCGTGGATGGAGAGGAGCGGCCGGAAGGTGGCCAACACCCCCGCGTGGAGCGTCCCGAGCTGTTCATCCGGCACGAGGCCGTAGATCGAGAGCCCGGGCCGAACGCCTTCGTACGCGGCGACCCCGTCGCCGACGATCGCCCCCGATGCCGCGGCATGACGGCGCGGCATCGGGATCCCGGCTGAACGAATCGCCGCGGCCGCGGCCTCGAACCGCTCCAGCTGGCGCGCGGTCGCCGCCGCGTCCTCGGGCGCCTGAAAGTGCGTCCAGAGGCCATCAAGGCGGGCCCCGCGGGCCGACACGATCCGCGCGGCGGCAGACGCCACGGCGTCGACCTGGAGTCCGCCGCGCCCGAGGCCGGTCTCCACCTCGATCTGGACACCGAGCCGCCGTCGGCCCGGCAGTGCGGCAAGCGCGCTCAGCAGCTCGTCCAGCAGGGCGGGCTCCCCGACCGTCACCCCGATCCGTCGCCGGGCCGCCTCGGACGCAAATGCGGCAGGGACGGACGAAAGGACCACGATCGGGGCATGGATACCGCCGTTGCGAAGCGCCACCGCCTCATCGAAGACGGCCACGCACAGGCCGTCGGCGCCGGCGGCCTCCAGCGTGCGGGCGATGGGCAGGGCGCCGTGCCCGTACGCGTCGGCCTTGACGACCGGATGGACGGCGATGCCGGCCCCGGCGCGGGCGCGCACGGTTGCCAGGTTCGACCGCAGGGCGTCGAGGTCGATCTCCAACCACGCGGTTCGGGGCAAGGGTGGCAGGCCGGCGGCGGCAAGTGCCCGGTCGATGCCCGGCGACCGCCTGATCGCGTTCAGCCTGGCCCTCCGGGCCCCGTCCGAAGGGCGAAGCCCACGCGCTTTGTGCCGTGCTGCCGCTCGGCGACGGCCGCGAGCCGCTTGCGGGCGATCGGCAGGGCGTCGGGCAGATCCGAGGCAAGGAGCCCCGCGTCGCCGAGCCGTTCGCGGATGGCGTCGCCGGCCAAGCCGTGCAGGTAGACACCCAGCCGGGCGGCCGCCCCCGGCGCCAGGCCCTGGGCGAGCAGCGCACCGATCACGCCGGCCAGGACATCGCCGGTTCCGCCGGTGGCCAGGGCCGGGTTCTCGAACGGCGCCACCGACCACGCCCCGTCCGGATCGGCAATCACGGTCCGCGCGCCCTTGAGAACCACCACCTGCCCCCAGGCACGGGCGGCGTCCCGGGCGGCGGCCGATCGCGCGGCATCGTCATCGACGAGATCGCCGTCCGCGGCCGGGTCCACCCCGGCCCCGGCCCGCAGCCGGGCGAACTCGCCCGGATGCGGTGTCAACACCGCCGGCCGCGACGCGCTGGTCCACCAATTGCCGAGGGTTGCCATGGACCTGAGCGCCTCCGCGTCCAGGACGATTGGGCTTACGGAAGCCTCTCCACCCGCATCGAGCAGCTGGCGGACGAGTTCGGCCGTGGCGAGCCCCGGCCGCAGTCCTGGTCCCAGCACGATCGCATCGTGCTCATGATCCAGGATCCGGGCCAGGGCGGGCTCCGGGTCGATCTCCTCGACGTCGTCCTCGGGCAGGGCCATCGTGGTCGCATCGACGACCTTGGCTGCGAAGAGCGGCTGGAGCGACTCCGGGACCGCCAGGGTCACGAGGCCGGCGCCGGCGCGGCCGGCCGCCCGGCAGACCAGCAGTGCGGCGCCTGCGTAATCGAGGGAACCAGCCACCACCAGGAGCTTGCCGAACGTGCCCTTGTGGCCGCGAACAGCACGGGCCGGCAGCAGCACCGCGGCCGCTCGATCGTCGAGTATCTCGACAGTCGCTTCGTCCGCGGCTGCGTCCGTGGCCGACCGAATTCCGCCTTCGCCCGGCTCCGCCCCGGATGCGGGCGGCACCGCGGACCTAAGATCCGTTCGCCGTCCGAAGCCGACACGCCGCTCAGCCACGCTCGGCCTCCGATGCCGCCGTGGCCTGTCCCGGGCGCAGGCGTTCCATGCGCGCGAGGATCCGGCGCTCGCGATCGTCGAGGCGCTGCTCGATGTCGAGCGGGAAGACATAGGGGCCGCCCGCCGTCCGGATGCCGAACGCGATGGCGACCGCGTACTCGGACTCGTGGGTGATCGAGATGGCGATGCGGCCCATGGCCAGCTGCTCCGCCCGCGCCGCGGCACGCCCGTGGAGTCGGACGCTCGGCTGCCCGGTCGGCAGGCGCTCGATCTCGATGTCGCGCCAACCGATACCGCGAACGCCGAGCCCGAGAACCTTGCTGACCGCCTCCTTCGCCGCCCAGCGACCGGCAAACGTCTCGGGCCGGTCGCGGACGTAGCGCTGCTCGGCGGCCGTCAGGACGCGGTTGGAGAACCGCACCCCGAACCGGGCCAGCGTCTCGCGGATGCGGGCGACCTTGATGATGTCGATCCCGAGTTCCGTGGTTCCCACCGGGACGATGCCGGGTGCGTCCGTGCCCTGGGCTCCCTGACTGGCCTCGCTCGCGGCGGCCGGGTCGTCGCGAGCATCGGAACGCGTCATCGGCGGACGCGTCCTACTCGACCGTGACCGACTTCGCGAGGTTGCGCGGCTGGTCGACATCGGTACCACGGGCAATGGCTACGTGGTACGCGAAGAGCTGAAGGGGGATGATCGCGAGGACCGCGCTGAGCGCCTCATGAGTATCCGGCACCCAGCAGACGTCATCCGCGAACCGCTCGATCTGCGGATCGCCCTTGGTCGCCACCGCGATCACCCGCGCGTCGCGAGCGCGGCCCTCCATGACGTTGCTGATCAGCTTGTCGTAGGTGCTGGACCGAGTCGCGACCGCGACGAGCGGACACTCCGCGTCAAGGAGCGAGATCGGCCCGTGCTTCAGCTCGCCGGCGGGATAGCCCTCGGCGTGGACGTAGCTGATCTCCTTGAGCTTGAGTGCCCCCTCGAGCGCGGCCGGGTATGTGGCGCCGCGTCCCACGAACATGAAGCCGCGCGAGTTGACGTAGCGCCGGGCGAGGTCGCTCGACGTCGGCGCATTCCAGGCCAGGGCGGTCGTCGCGGCATCCGGGAGGGCCCGCAGGGCCGCCACGAGCTCTCGTTCCGCGGCCTCCCCCATCGTGCCCCGGAGCCGGCCGAGGACGGCGGCGAGGACGACGAGGGTCGTGACCTGGGTCACGAACGTCTTGGACGCGGCGACGGCGATCTCCGGGCCGGCCTGCAGGAACAGCACGGCGCCGGCCTCGCGGGTGATGGCCGACCCCACCGTGTTCGTGATCGCGATGATCGGGCAGCCTCGTTCGCGCGCAAGCCGCGTCGGAGCGATGGTGTCGGCGGTCTCGCCCGACTGCGTGACCGCGATGACGAGCGTCTTGCCGTCGAGGGGCGGCGGGCTGTATCTGAACTCCGAGCCGACGGTGACCCGGGCCGGCAGGCCGGTCCAGGCTTCGAGGGCAGAGGCCCCCACGAGGGCTGCGTAGGACGCCGTCCCGCAGGCCACGAGCTCGATTCGCGTGACCTCTCGAAGGACCGGCAGGAGCACATCGATCTCGGGCAGGTGGAGCCGGTCGTCGCGTCCGAGGCGCCCGGCCAGGGCCTGGCGCAGCGCGGCGGGTTGCTCGTGGATCTCCTTGAGCATGAAGTGCTCGTAGCCGCCCTTCTCCGCCACCTCGGGCGTCCAGTCGATGATCGTCTCCGGGCGCTCCATGACGACGCCGGCAAGATCCGTCACGACGACGCCCGTCGGCCGGACGTCCACGATGTCGCCCTCCTCGAGGTAGACGATCCGGTTCGTGTGGGCGAGGATGGCGGCGACGTCGCTGGCGATGAAGGATTCCTCGCCGTTGAGGCCGACCACGAGCGGCACGTCCTGGCGCGCCCCCACGAGCCGCCCAAGTTCAGCCTTGTGCATCACGACCAGGGCGTACGCGCCCTGCACCAGCCGAAGCGCCGCGCGGACCGCGTCGGCGAGGTCGCCGGCATAGGCCTCCTCGACGAGATGAGCGATCGCCTCCGTGTCCGTCTCCGACTCCAGCCGATGGCCGCGCGCTTCGAGGCCGTCGCGCAGCTCGCGGAAGTTCTCGATGATCCCGTTGTGGATCACCGTGATCCGGCCGCTGCAGTCCGCGTGCGGATGGGCGTTCAGGTCGTTGGGTCGTCCATGGGTGGCCCAGCGGGTGTGGGCCATCCCCATTGCCGCGTGCGGCGTCCGGTCCGCGATGGCGGTCGTCAGGTTGGCAAGCTTGCCCGCCCGTTTTTCGACGAACAGGTCGCCTTCCTCGTCGACGAGGGCGATGCCTGCCGAGTCGTAGCCGCGGTATTCGAGACGCCGGAGGCCTTCCATGAGGATGGGTCCGGCCGCCCGTGGCCCGGTGTAGCCGACGATGCCGCACATCGCTTCAGGTCCTTCGTCTGGTCGTCCGGCCGCTGCCGGGCGGTTCCTGGCTCGATGGGATGGGCACCGGGGTCAGTGTAGCCGCTCGCTCGCAAGCGACGCCAACGCGTCGGCCAGCTCCGCGACGACCTCCGGGTCCCGGCCCTCCACCATCACCCGAAGCGCGGGTTCGGTGCCCGACGGGCGGACGAGGATCCTGCCGTGGTCCCCGAGCCGTGTCCGGGCGGCGGCGATCGCCCGCTGGAGGGCCGGGTCGCCTTCCCACTGGTCCTTGTGGCGAACGCGGACGGCGCGCTGTTGCTGGGGCAGGAGCGGAATGCTCGCAGCCAGCTCTGCCAACGGCTTGCCGGCAGCCGCCATCACGCGGAGCACTTCCAGGGCGGTCACGATGCCGTCTCCCGACGATGTGTGCTCCATGACGATCACATGCCCGCTCTTCTCGCCGCCGAGGCCTGCGCCCGACACCTGCATGCCCTCGAGGATGTACTTGTCGCCGACCGGTGTCCGGACGACGTTGCCGCCGGCCGCCTCGATGGCTTCCTGGAGGCCGCCGTTCGAGAGGACGGACACGACGAGCGTCCTCCCGGCCAGGGCCCCGCGGGCCAGCCGTTCGAGGGCCAGCATCCCGAGGACCTGGTCTCCGTCCACGACCCGGCCGGCGGCGTCCACGGCGATCAGGCGGTCGGCGTCGCCGTCGAGCGCAAAACCGACGTCCGCGCCACGCTCCACGACCGCCCGGGCCAGGGATGCCGGATCCGTCGCCCCGCAACCGAGGTTGATGTTGACGCCATCCGGTTCGGCATGGATGACCTCGACCACGGCGCCGGTTGCCGCGAGGATGGCAGGACCGACCGACCCTCCGGACCCGTTGGCTGCGTCGAGGACGATCCTGAGGCCGGCGGCGTTCGTCGCGGCGGCCAGCCGCATTCGATGGTCGACGTAGCTCGCCAGCCGGTGTCGGGAATCAATCACGATCCCGAGGTCGTCGTTGCCCACGCCGGCCAGCTCTTCCGTCCGCCAGATCAGCGCCTCCAACTCATCTTCGACCGGATCGTCCAGCTTGAGGCCGTCCCGATCCAGGACCTTGAGCCCGTTGTCCGCGGCCGGATTGTGCGAGGCCGAGACCATGATCCCCGCGGCGTACTCCCCTGTCGCCGCGAGGAACGCGAGGGCAGGGGTGGGCACGACCCCGACGTGGTGGACGTCCGTGCCCAGGCTCGTGGCGCCGGCGGTGATCGCGGCCACGAACAGGTCACCCGACCGGCGCGTGTCCTGGCCGACCACGATCGCGCCGCGGCCTCCGGCGAGCCGATGGGCAGTCGCCCGACCGAGCGCGTACGCCACTGTTGGCTTGAGATCCACGTTGGCGACGCCGCGGATGCCATCGGTTCCGAACAGGCGCGGCACGGGTCGATCGTCCTCCTTCTCGAATCTCGGCCGGGCGGAAGGGCCGGCCCTCAGGGGGCCGAACTGCCCGAGGAAGACGGCGCGCTGATCACGACCGTGACGGGGCTCGGACTCGCCGCAATGAGCGTCAGGCCGGTCAGCAGGTTCGCCCCGACGGCCACTTCGTGCGTGCCGCTGTCAAGGCCCGTGATGTCGAGCGTCATGACGAGGGTGGATCCGGACAGGCGGTCCAGGTCGGCGACCGGCCCGCCGATCGTCACGAGGACCCGATCAATCACGATCGAGTACGTGCGATCGGCGCGCGCTCCAACGAGCAGGAGGCCGGCCTCGAACGTCCGCGTTGCCGTGATCGGGCGGAGCGTCACGGTCACGGTGATGACCCGTTCGCCGAGGGCCTGGACGCCGTCGGGCAGCGCCAGCGTCGTGGTGGCCGCGAGGTCCGACGTGGACCCGGTGATCGAAATCGGTACCGTATCCGCCACCTCGAGAGATACCAGGTCGTCCACGTCACCCTCTACGGCGACGACCAGCGGTGACACGGCGACGGATGCCACTTCGAACCCGGCTGCGGGCGAACCTATGACGATCGGTCGCACGGGCAGCGTCCGCGTCTGTCGGTCCGTGAAGATCGGGAGCCGCACGCGCGTCGTTGCCGGCGCCGCGTCGACGGGCGTCACCAGTTCGCCTGCTGCATCGACGGGGAGCAGTTCAACGACCCGGTTGATGTCGATGCCCGATGCGTCCACCGTGATGCGCGCCTGGACCTCCGCGACACGAGACACCAGTCCGCTTGCCCCGGTGATCGTGACGCTGGTATCGTCGACCATCGGATCCCCGAGGGCGAGACCGCTCGGGACGGGACCGAGAACCACGCGCACCGGCACCGTTCGGCTGACCACGGTATCGATTTCCACCACGATCTGGCGGGGCTCGTAGTCGAGGATCTGGATCCGGGAATCGATGGCCGTCACGCGGACGGCGATGGACACACGGCCACCGGCCGGATCCACGCCCGACAGGTCAACCGAGGCGCGAAAACTGGCGCTGTCGAGCCGGAGACCGAGATCATCCGGGGCGAGATACCTGACCTGGCGCACCGCGCCGAGGTCGGACAGGATCGTGACGGCCCCGGTCAGCCCGGGAGCCTCGATTGGCACGCTCCCCTCAAAGAGCCGGGCGCTGGACGACACAACGAGACCCGCGTACAGGAGGGTCGCAAGGGCAACCGCTCCCAGTTTGAGCGGCCAGTTGTGGAAGACCAGGCGGACGAGTCGACTCATCGACCGGGCGCGCCCGAGCCGCCGGACACCTGGTCGATGGTCGGGGCCGGCGCCACATCGATGCTCAATGGGTTCGCGGCACCGCTGCTGTCCGCGGTGGCGGTCGACGATCGAGACCGCCGTACGAAACGGCCGAGGTCGCCAATCGAGGGGGCGCCAGGCACGCGGCCGGGTGCCGTGGGCAGCCGGAACCGGCCGCGTTCGGGCGCGTGAAGGAGGGTCCGGATGGCCCGCGCGAGCTGAAGCTCGTTGAGGTTCCGCACGATCCGGGCTCGCTCGACGAGGCTGACCTGGCCGTTCTCCTCGGACACGACGACGACGACGGCGTCCGTCTGCTCGGCGATCCCCAGGGCCGCCCGGTGGCGTGTCCCGAGGCGCTCTGTATGCACCGTCGTCTCCGCGAGCGGCAGCACGGCCCCGGCGGCAAGAATCGTGAGGCCGCGAATGATCACCGCGCCGTCATGAAGGGCAGCTCTCGGCATGAATATGGTTCGCAGGAGGTCGACCGAGAGGTCGCCGTGGATCATGACCCCGGTCTCCGCGATCTCCTCGAGCCCAGTGTCGCGTTCGACCACGATCAGCGCGCCGTGGCCGTCACCCGACAGCAGCGCCGCCGCGCGCGCAACCTGGGCCGAGATCAGGTCGGCGGCGCGATTCTCGGCCGGAAAGAGCCAGCCCAGCGAGCCCACCCGCCCGATCCGCTCGAGGGCCCGCCGCATTTCCGGTTGAAAGATCACGACCAGGGCGAACAGCCCGACCACGGCGCCGGCCTGGAGGATCTGGGTGAGCAACCGGAGGGTGAGCGCCTGCGCCGCAAAGTAGACGACGAAGAGGACGCTGATGCCGATGACGAGCCGGACGGTTCGTGTTCCGCGGATCAGGCTGAACAGCCAGTAGATCAGGAGCGCCGTGATCCCGATGTCGAGCAGCGTCGTGGCCCGAACCTGATCGAGAATCGACGCGGGAAGCTGCGGCATCGTTGGCCGAGTGTAGCATCGCGCCCCCTCCGGACCCGGAGCTCGCGATGCTCGGCATGACCTCGCGACGACCCGTCAGGCGCCCGCCTGGGGGCTCCCGGGAGCGGCCTCGGGCACGACGAAGGCAGCCACTGCGGCACTGGCGGCCGGGTCGCCATCCAGCTCCGTGAGCCGGCCGAGGAGACGGATCTTTTCGGCTGCCGCGCCCAGCCAACCCCGCTCCACCTGGATCGCCGCGATCTCGAGCTGAAGCCGCGCATCTGATGGCATGATCGTGAGGAGGGCCAGACAGGCGTCCATCGCGGCGTCGTGTCGCCCCGCCGAACGATGCAGCGTCGCCAGCTGAAGGAGGCGCTCGGCACCGCCAACGAGGTCGCCGCTGTCGAGTAGTGCATCGGCGACGGCCCGCAGGACGTCCGGCTGAGACGGCGAAGGGGCAGAGGGACTGACGTCGATCGCCTGGTCGTCTGCGGCATCGACTTCCAGCAGGAGCGCCGCCTCGGTGGGCGCCTCGATGGGCGCCTCGGTGGGCGCCTCGGTGGGCGCCGTGTCGCCGACAACCGTTTCAACATCGAGAACGCCGAGCGCCCGATCAAGCGCGGCCACCGCCTGGGTATCGCCGCCGAGATCGCGGACGAGGGCTCCCAGGCGCTCCACCTCCCGCCGACGCGTCCTGGACTCCGCCAGCTCGAGGGACCGACGGGCCGCGTCGCAGGCGTCAATCAAGCGACCTGCTTCGTCAAGGAACGCGGCGAGCCGCTCGTAGTCGAGGGCAGCAGCTACCCGCCGGCCCGCGGCGGCGTGAACCTCGGCCCGCCCTCGCAATGCGGTCTCATCCCGCGGGGCCCGGTCGAGGGCTGCTCCGTAGGCGGCCAGCGCCCCGTCGGCCTGCCCGAGCCGCCGAAGGACGTCACCCAGGCTGGCATGGGGCAGCGCCCGATCGGGGGCGATGGCCGCGGCCTCGCGGTACGCGGCAGCCGCGGCATCCAGGCGGCCGCGGAGCGAGGCGACGTGCCCGCGCCGGAGGGCCTCCTTGTACCGCTCGTACAGGCCCTGGCTCATGCCAGCACCATCCTACGCGGCGTCGCCGGCGGGATCGCCGATGAGCTCGACGAGGAGGCCCTTCTGGACGTGCAGCCGGTTCTCGGACTGCTGGAAGATCAGGCTCCGGGGACCGTCCATCACCTCCGAGGTGATCTCCTCGCCCCGGTGAGCGGGCAGGCAGTGCATGACACGGGCTGCTGTGCCGGCCACGGCACACAGGCTCTCATTGACCTGGTAAGCGGCGAAGTCAGCTCGGCGACGGTCCGCCTCGGACTCCTGGCCCATCGAGGTCCACGCGTCCGCATAGATGACGTCGGCACCTTCGACAGCAGCCCGAGGATCGTGCCCGATCAGCAGGCGCCCACCGTTGGCCGCCGCGAGGTCGGTCGCCGCCGTCACGACCGCGGGATCCGGGGCGTAGCCCGGCGGGTGGGCCAGGCGGACCTCTACGCCCTGGCCGCAGGCGACGAGGGCGAGTGAGTGGAAGACGTTGTTGCCATCGCCGACGAAGGCGACGATCAGGCCGTCGAGCCGACCGTGGGCCTCGCGCAGCGTGAACACATCGGCCAGCGCCTGGCACGGATGCTCGTGGAGGGTCAGGGCGTTGATGACCGGGACGTCGGCCCGTGCCGCGAGCTCTTCCGCGATCTCGTGGGGCCCGGTTCGGATCACGATTGCATCGACGAACGACTGGAGGTTGCGCGCAACGTCGGCGACAGACTCGCGAACGCCCCATCCGACGTTGCCGGAGGTGAGCTGGATGGCCCCGCCACCGAGCTGCAGCATGCCGGCCTCGAAGGTGACGCGCGTCCGGAGGCTGGGGCGCTCGAAGAGCATGGCCAGCGAACGTCGCAGGAGTGGCGGATGGGCGTGCCGGCGTCCAGCCGTGAATTCGGCCTTGAGGGTCGCCGCGGTCAGGAAGACCTGGCGGACCTCATCCGGGCTCAGATCCGCCGCGCCGACGAAATCACGGCCGCGAAGGCTGCGCGGTTGTCCAGAGGCGCTGTTCATGCTGCAACTGTAGCGGCGCGCCGGTGGATCCAGAGTCGTCGGCTGATCGGCCGACGGCGATCAGCGCTTCGTGTACTGGGGGGCCTTGCGGGCTCGTTTCAGCCCGTACTTCTTGCGCTCCTTCATCCGCGGGTCGCGGGTCAGGAGGCCGGCCTGCCGGAGCGGGAGCCGGTAGCCCTCGGGATCCAGGTCCAGGATGGCCCGGGCGATGCCGTGGCGAATGGCGCCGGCCTGGCCGGTAACGCCGCCGCCCTCGACCTTGACCATGACGTTGAAGCGTCCATCCGTCCCGGTCACCCGGAACGGCATCCGGAGGTCCGCCTCGTCGAAGGCATTGCCGAAATGCTCGACCAGCGAGCGGCCGTTGACGACGATCTCGCCGTCACCGGGGAGAAGCCGGACGCGGGCCACGGCAGTCTTGCGACGACCGGTCCCGGTATTGAAGACAGGTGCAGTGGACATTGATTTGGCCTCCGTCAGGCGAGCGGCTCAGGCTGCTGGGCCTGATGCGGATGGTCCTTGCCGGCATAGACCTTGAGCTTCCGCAGCTGCTGGGTGCCGAGTCGGTTGTGGGGCAGCATGCCCTTGATCGCGCGCCGGATGACCTCCTCGGGGCGTCGATCAAGGAGGTGCCCGAGTGACTCCTCCTTGAAGCCCTGCGGGTGGCCGCTGTGTCGGGCGTATCGCTTGCTCTCGACCTTGTCGCGGCTGACCGCGACCTTGGAGGCGTTGAGCACGATCACGTGGTCGCCCGTGTCGAGGTGCTGGGTGTAGGTCGGCTTGTGTTTGCCCGCGAGAACGCGCGCAACCTGCGTCGCGAGGCGGCCGAGTGTCTGACCCGTCGCATCCACGACGAACCAGCGTCGCTCGATCTCGCTCTCCCGGACCGTGAAGGTCTTGGCGTTCATCGTTCCTCGTTCACTCCGTCGTCTCGATCCGGTCGCCGTCCGAGGACGACGCGCCGGAGGCACAAACCCCTCGCCGGGGCGGCTGCCCCGGAAAGGGCCGGTCGTCGCGTCTCAAGCGCCGCGGCGACTGCTGTTGCTTCCATTTTCCCCTGTCCGACCGCGAGCAGGGCGGCGACCATGCGCCGAACCATCCCTCGCAGGAAGGCGTCGGCCCGGACGTCGATCGTCACCAGGTGCCCGTCCCGCCGGACCCGGACGTGATGTACGTTCCGGATTGGCTGCGGGTCGGTCCCGCCGAAGGCGCTGAAGTCGTGCCGACCCTCGAAGGCCGTCGCGGCTCGCGCCATTGCGTCCACATCCAGGGCGGTCCGCACCCGGAACGTCGTTCGTTCCAGAAGCGGGCTGCGCGGTCCGTTCCAGACGGTGTAGCGATACTCCCGATATCGCGCCGCGTAGCGAGGGTGGAAGGCCCGTGGAGCCCGACGAAGGTCGCGGATTGCGACATCCGGCGGGAGCACCGCGTTGAGGGCCTCGGCCAGCTCGGAAACCGGCAGCGTCCCCGCATAGGAGAAGGCGATCACCTGTCCCGTCGCGTGAACACCGGCATCCGTTCGGCCTGCGCCGTCGACGGGCTGTCGGACACCACCGGAAAGGTGGGCCAACGCCGCCTCGAGCGCCCCCTGGACGGTCCGGGCGTCAGGCTGCACCTGGAACCCGGCAAAGTCCGTGCCGTCGTATTCGACCGTCGCGCGGTAGCGCATCGGCGCGCCCTCTCGAGCGCCTTGCTTCTTGACTACTGCTTATCCGCCGTTCCGCCGTTTCAGGCCAAGGCGCCGACGAGCACCCGAGCGAGCGCACTTCGAGGGTGCGTGAGCAAGGGGGCGAAGGCGGCAACGCAGGCCTGCAGCGGTCGGACGGTGGTCATACGAGTTCGATCTGGACGATCTCGGCCGCGTCGCCTGCACGCTGCCCGATCTTGATGATCCGGGTGTAACCGGATGTTCGGTCGGCGTACTTCGGGGCGATCTCATCGAACAGCTTGATCACGACCTTCGGCTCGTCCGGAAACTGCGAGACGATCGTCCGGCGGGCGGCGAGGTCGCCGCGCTTTGCGAGCGTGATTGCCCGCTCCACGCGGCCCTGAACCTCCTTGGCCTTGGCCTCAGTGGTCTTGACCCGCTCGTACCGGAGCACGGACACGGTCAGGTTCTTGAAGAGAGCCAGGCGCGGGCCCATCTTGCGGCTGAGCTTGCGCCCGTCGATCCGGTGCGCCATGTCAGGCGTCCTCGCCCTCGAACGGCGCGACGTCCTCGTCGGGCTCGTCACCCAGAGCACTGCCGTCGAACGAGTTCTCCTCACTGTCCGGAAGGATGAAGCCGCGCATCCGGAGTCGCTCCTTCATCTCGTCAAGTGACTTCTTGCCGAAGTTGCGCATGCGAAGGAGGTCGTCATCCTTGAGCTGCAGCAACTGGCCGACCTTGACGATGTTGTTGCGCTTCAGCGAGTTGTAGGCCCGCATCGGCAGGTCCAGCTCCTCGATCGGCATGTCGAGCATGTTCGGCGGCAGCTGCGGGACACCCGCCCCTGAGCGATCGCCCGCCACCGCGGCCTGCCCGATGGTGATGAACGGGCGGAACTGCTCGACGAGGATCGCGGCGGAACGGCTGAGCGCCTCCTCCGGACCGATCGTGCCGTCCGTCTCGATCTCGATGGTCAGCTTGTCGTAGTTGGTGACCTGGCCGACCCGCATGCTGTCCACTTTGTAGTTGACCTTGCGGACCGGTGTGAAGATCGCGTCCACGGCGATGACGCCGATCGGCAGCGCCTCGGCCCGCTCTGCCCCGAGGTAGCCGACGCCGCGCTCGACCGTGAGATCCATCTCGATGGTGACGTCGTCGGAGTCGAGGGTCATCAGGACGAGGTCCGGATTGACGATCTCGACGTCCGCCGACTCCACGAGATCGGCCGCCATGACCGGTCCGGCCCCGCTCTTGGTCAGGCGCAGCTGCACGGGGTGGGCGGCAAAGCTCTTGAGCCGCAGGCGCTTGATATTGAGCACGATCTGGGTCACGTCCTCCTTGACGCCCGGCATCGTCGAGAACTCCTGGTACACGTCCCGGATCTGGATGGACGTGACCGCGGCGCCCTCGAGCGAAGAGAGAAGGACGCGCCGGAGCGCGTTGCCGAGGGTCACGCCGTAGCCGGCCTGGAGCGGACCGGCCTCGTACTTGGCGTACGTGCCGACTTCTTCGACAGGCTCGATCTGCGGGCTCTCGAGTTCGATCATCTGGTGGGTTACCTCGAGTAGTACTCGACCACGAGCTGCTCGTTGAGATCGAGCGGCATCTGGTCGCGACGGGGGAGGCTGACGACAGTGCCCGCCAGGCGGGCGGGTTCCAGGCTGAGCCACTCGGGTGCCTGGTGCGAGCGGAGCGTCTCCTTCGCGGTCTTGAACGGGTCACGCTCGCGGCGCGACTCCCGGACCTCGATCCGGTGGCCGGGCTTCAGCAGGTAGGACGGGACGTCCGTGGGCACGCCGTTCACCGTGAAGTGACCGTGCGCCACGAGCTGGCGTGCCTGGGCGCGGGACGAGGCGAACCCGAGGCGGAAGACGACGTTGTCCAGGCGTGTTTCGAGACGGCGCAGGAGGTTCTCGCCGGTCACGCCGTCCTGGTGCTCCGCATCGGTGAAGTAGTTCTGGAACTGGCGCTCGAGGACAGAGTAGACGCGACGGACCTTCTGCTTCTCGCGCAGCTGGATTCCGTAGTCGCCCATCTTGCGGCGACGTACGCCGTGCTGGCCGGGCGGGCTCGGCCGGCGCTCGAACGCGCACTTCTTCGAATAGCAGCGGGTGCCCTTGAGGAAGAGCTTTGCGCCCTCCCGGCGGCAGAGGCGGCAGACGGCTTCGGTGTATCGGGCCATGGGATCCTGTCTCGGGTCAGACGCGACGCCGCTTGGGCGGGCGGCATCCGTTGTGCGGGGTTGGGGTGACGTCGGTGATTGCAGTGACCTCAAGGCCGGCCGTCTGGAGCGACCGGATGGCCTGCTCCCGCCCGGCGCCGGGTCCCTTCACGTAGACCTCGACCTGGCGCATGCCGTGCTCCATCGCCTTGCGGGCGGCGATCTCGGCCGACTGGGCGGCCGCGTACGGCGTGCTCTTGCGGGAGCCCTTGAAACCGGCGATGCCGGCCGAGCCCCAGCTGATCACGGCACCCACGGGGTCCGTGATCGTGATGATCGTGTTATTGAACGACGCGAGGACGTGGACGTGTCCCTGAGGCACGTTCTTGCGCTCCTTGCGACGCTGCTTGACCGCCCGCTTCCGCTCAGCCATGCGTGTCGATGTCCCTCGTCACTACTTCGTTACCTTGCGGCGTGCGCCGACCGTCTTCTTGGGTCCGCGCCGCTGCCGGGCGTTGGTCTTGGTCCGCTGGCCGCGTACCGGGAGGTTCCGCCGATGGCGGAGGCCGCGGTAGGAGCCGATCTCGATGAGACGCCGGACGTTCTGGTCCACTTCGCGGCGGAGGTCTCCCTCCACCTTGTAGCGCCGGTCGATCAGTTCCCGCAGGCGGTTGACCTGCTCTTCGGTCAGGTCCCGGACGCGAGTGTCCGCGTTGATGTTCGTCTGGGCCAGGATCCGCTTGGATGTGGGCAGGCCGATCCCGAAGATGTACGTGAGGGCCACCTCCACGCGCTTCTCGCGCGGGATGTCGTTGCCGGCGATACGTGCCATCGGACTGCTCTACCCCTGCCGTTGCTTGTGCTTCGGATTGGTACAGATGACCATCACGGTGCCGTGGCGGCGAATCACCTTGCAGTTGTCGCAGCGCGCCTTGATGGAGGCTCTGACTTTCAACGGACCCTCGACGAATGGGCTCGGCCTCTACAGCCGAACGCTTGGACTACTTGAGTCGGTAGGTGATCCGACCGCGGGTCAGGTCGTACGGGGAAAGTTCGACCCTGACGCGGTCGCCCGGCAGAATCCGGATGAAATTCATCCGAAGCTTGCCGGAGATGTGGGCCAGCACTCGGTGGCCGTTCTCCAGCTCGACGGCGAACATGGTGTTCGGAAGCGGCTCGAGGACCGTTCCTTCGACTTCGATCGCGTCTCGCTTGGCCACGGGCTGAGCTGTGTCCCTTTCTCGCACCGAGTGCCGGCCCGGCGGGCCGACACACGAACGCGTAGCGTATCAGAACTTGGCCAGATCAGGCAACAGCCCGGTCAGACCGCGGTCAGGATCTCCGGGCCGTTTTCGGTCAC
>JACVXW010000145.1 GCA_015661135.1 Chloroflexota bacterium | reverse complement strand
GTTGGCACCGGTCCGGCCGACGGCCTGGTGGTCGTGTCCGGATTGCCGGTCGCTGAACCCCGGTGGCTCACGCACCTGCTATTCGTGCGGGCGGGCGTGGGAGGAAGGAATCCCGGAGCTGCACCCCGACGAGGAGTCGCTTGCGCAGCAGGCCTTCGGACGCCGGATGGACCGCTAACCCCGGGTCGCCAGGTCGCGCAGGGTGTCGAGCAGGCGGTCGATGTCCGCCCGGGTCGATTGCGTATTCACGATCCCGGCGCGGAGCCAGGTCCCGCCGCGGAGCCGTGTCGTCGTGAGCCAGCCATCGCCGGAGGCCTCGAGCGCGACCTGGAGGCGGTCCTGGTGGGCGTCGAGTTCGGGCCCCTCGACCACGCCGGCGGGCCGGTGGCGGAAGCACACGACGGATAGCGGCGGGATCGCCGGCAGGGCCTCGAACGCCGGGTCCTCGGCGATGCGAGCGGCGAGGTGGGCGGCGAGGTCCAGGTTGGCCTCCACGAGCCGGGCGAAGCCGGCCGTTCCGACGTGTTTCCACGACAGCCAGAGCTTCAGCGCGCGCCAGCGGCGGGTCCCCTCGAAGCCCAGCTTCCAGAAGTTGAGGTGGCCGGGCTCGCCGTGGTCGTGGTCGTCGTCGTGGTCCTCGTGCGGGTCCGTGGCAGCCAGGGGGGTGTCGCCGCCGCGGTAGTACTCGGGCCGTCGGCCGCCGAATGCGGCTTCCAGGTCGCCCCCGCGACGGACGATGAGCCCACCGATGTCGTAGGCCTGGAAGAACCACTTGTGGGGGTCCACGGTCACTGAATCCGCGCGATCGAGAGCCGGCACGCGGCCCGCGTCCCGCGGGGAGAGGCGGGTGGCCCCACCGTAGGCGGCGTCCACGTGGAGCCAGAGTTCCTCACGCTCGGCGACGTCGGCCAGCTCGCCGATGGCATCCACCGCGCCGGTGTTCGTGGTGCCGGCCACCGCCGCGATCGCGATCGGCGTGAGACCGGATGCCCGGTCACGGACAACAGCTGCGGCCACGCCGGCACCGCGCAGCCGGAATTCCTCGTCCGCCGCGACGATCACAAGGGTTTCCGTCGGGAATCCAAGCTCGTCGAGTGCCCGCCCGATCGAGAAGTGGGCCTGGTCGGAGGCATAGACCCGGAGGCCCTCCAGGGCCCGACCGCGGGGCGGTCTGTCCAGGCGCAGGACCCGGGTAGCGTGGAGGTCCCGGGCAAGGGTCATCGCGATGAAGTTCGCCATGACGCCGCCGGAGGTCAGCAGGCCGAAGCTCGACGGGCCGTAGCCCACCAGGTCGCACAGCCAGCGGACCACCTCCTCCTCCACGAACGCACCGACCGGCCCGGCATGCCAGACGTCCACGCCCTGCTGGGTCACCTGGGCGAGCATCTCGCCGAGGACCGAGGAGACGAGCGGCGGCGGCGTGAAGTAGCCGAACGAGCGAGGGTGGTACGCGCTGACGGTGTGCGGGGCGATCCGTTCGCGGAATTCGTCCAGGATGGACGCGAGAGGCGTCGGGTCGACGGGCGCACCGCCCGGCCCGCCGGTGTTGCCGAAGTACTCGGCCCGGAGTTCCGCATAGCCGATCGGGGCGCCCATGGCGCGCACGAAGGCGTGGTCGTACAGGTAGTCCAGCGCGGCGTCCCACGTCGCCGCGCCGGCGGCCCGGAGCGCCTCTCGAGACGTGGCCGCGTCCCGCATCCCGAGCAGCTCCGGCTCGGGATGCCAATCGAACGCCTCGAGGAAGCCGCCGGGCATGGCGGGCCTCGGGTCGCCGTCGTTTACTGAGTCGCGGTCGTTCGGCATCGCCGGCGATGGTACGGGAGCGCCATCGCGCCCGTACTCGGACCGTGGGCCGTGGCCCGTGGGCCGGGCCGCCGTGGCCGCCGTGGGCCGTGACCCAGTCTCGAGTCATGCGCCAGCGGACTGAACACGGTCACTTGGGCGGCGATCGTGTCGGTTTCAAGTCGCCGGGAGCATGGAATGACCGGTCCCATTCGCGAGTGGCATGAGGGGGGACACTGCGGCCGTCGAAGTGTCGGGACTCATGCTCCAGGTGACTAACAGCGCGCCGGGGATGACGCGCCGCGCATCACGCGTCTCGGCGCTGATCGGCATACTCCGGCACAAAGCCGCAAGAACCGGCAGCAGGGCGGCAGCGGGACGGCAGCGGGACGAATGACTGCAGGAGGGCGCGTGGCGGAGCGGCGGACGGTCGTGTTCTTTCCGGAAGGGGCGTACGGCCCCACGAACAACTGCGTCGGGATCGGCCAGGTGCTGCAGCAGCGCGGTCACCGCGTGGTCTTCATCGTCGAGGAGTCGTTCGCCGGGCGGCTGGAGGCCCAGGGCTTCGAGGAGCGGCTGATGCGCCTCGGCCCTCCCCCGGAAACCGAGGAAGTCCCCGGCCAGTTCTGGATCGACTTCATCCGGGACACCTCGCCGATCTTTCGGAAGCCCACGATCGAGCAGCTCGGCGAATTCATCGCGCCGACCTGGCAGGCGCTGATCGACGGCGCGAAGTACGTCGACGGCCGCCTGACCGAGATCGTGAACGAGGTGCAGCCGGACGCGATCGTCGAGGACAACGTCGTCGCCTTCCCGGCGCTGCCGGCCAGCGGGCAGCCGTGGGTCCGGATCGTGTCCTGCAACCCCGCCGAGCTCAAGGATCCCACCGTCGCGCCGTTCTCGTCGGGCTACCCGGCGGCCAATCGCTCCGCGTGGCCGGCCTTCCTCGATGAGGTGGACCGCACGCACCGCGAGATGTGGGCCGACTTCGACGCGTTCTCGCGCGAGCGTGGCGCGCCGGGCCTCGCCTGGAACGACACGGGCCCGGAGTTCATCCATGAATCGCCCTGGCTCAACCTCTACTCGTACCCGGCCGAGGCGGATTACGCGCGAGAGCGGGCGCTCGGCGGCACCTGGCATCGCCTCGACTCCACCGTCCGGGCAACGACCGAGACCTGGAACATGCCGGACCACCTGCGCGCCGGCAAGGGCTCGCTCATCTACCTCTCGCTCGGCAGCCTGGGAGCGGCGGACGTGGGCCTGATGCAGCGCCTCGTCGACGTCATGGGCACCACCCGCCACCGGGTGATCGTCTCGAAGGGTCCGCTGGCGGACCAGATCCGGCTCCACGGCAACATGACCGGCGAGGGCTTCCTGCCGCAGCCGGCGATCCTGCCGCAGGTGGATCTCGTGATCACTCACGGCGGCAACAACACCGTCACCGAGGCCTTCCACCACGGCAAGCCGATGATCGTCCTGCCGCTCTTCTGGGACCAGGTGGACAACGCCCAGCGGGTGGACGAGACGGGCTTTGGGGTCCGCCTCTCGACCTACGGCTTCGAGGACGCCGAGCTTACCGGCGCCGTGGACCGGCTCCTCGGCGATGCCGCCCTGCGGGAGCGGATGGCCGCGATGTCGGCCCGCATCCGCGGGACCTCGGGCACAGCCCGGGCGGCCGACCTCATCGAGCGGGTGGCGCTGACGGGCGATCCGGTCACATCCGCGTGAACCGGTCCGACCTCGACGGGATCGAGGCGCGGGCACGGGCGGCCGTGGCGACACTCTCGCCGGCGGCGATCGCGAACGCGCGCTGGTCAGGGCTGGGCGGCCATGAGCCCGTCGCCATCGAGGTCATCGAGGTCTTCGGCTTCGACGACGGCGGCATCCTCGCCATCCTGGCCGCGACGACGGTCGAGGGCGACCGCGAGGCGCTCCACCTGACGCTGCCACTGACCGACGCGCCGCCATGGCTCGGGCTCCATGGTCTTGTGGCCGACGGCGGATCGGTCATCGGGGCCCGGGGTGGGCGGCTGGCCGGGCGGCCAGGGATACATGCCGGGACCGGGAACCTGGCCGACGGTTCAGGGGGACCCGGGCGCGCGCTCCGCGAGTCGCCCGGCGACCAGTCGCACACGAGCGTGATCGTCGGGGAGCAATCCATCCTCAAGTTGTACCGACGCCTCACGCCCGGCGCGAACCCGGAGGCGGAGGTGCTCGAGGCGCTCGCGGACGTGACCGATGCACCCGTTCCAGCCTGGCG
>JACVXW010000144.1 GCA_015661135.1 Chloroflexota bacterium | reverse complement strand
GATCGTTCCGTGGGCGCCCGCGTGGCTTCGCAGCCCGTGGACGCTCCTGCTGCTCGCCACGCCCGTGCAGTTCTGGGTGGGGTGGCCGTTCCACCGCGGGTTCGTGCACGATCTCCGCTATCGCTCGGCCAGCATGTCGACGCTCGTGTCCATCGGCACCAACGCCGCCTACCTGTACAGCCTCGCCGTCACGCTGTGGCCGCACGCCTTCATGGGCCTCGGTCACGCGATGACGTATTACGACGTGTGCGCGGTCGTCATCACGCTCGTGGTGCTCGGTCGGTGGCTGGAGGCGCGGGCGCGCGGGCGGACGTCGGACGCGATCCGGCGGCTCGTGAGCCTGGCCCCGCGAACGGCGCGGGTGCTGCGCGACGGCGCCGAGGTCGACGTGGCGACCGAGGACGTCCGCGTCGACGACCTGGTCCGCATCCGGCCCGGCGAGCGCCTGCCCGTGGACGGGGTCGTCGTCGAGGGCGCCTCGACCGTCGACGAATCGATGCTGACCGGAGAGAGCGTGCCGGTCGAGAAGACTCCGGGCGCCCCGGTCGCGGCCGGTACGGTCAACCGCACGGGGAGCTTCGTGTTCCGCGCCACCCGCGTGGGGAGCGAAACCACGCTCGCCCGGATCACCCGTCTCGTCGCCGAGGCGCAGGGCTCGCGCGCGCCGATCCAGCGCCTGGCCGATCGCGTGGCCGCCGTGTTCGTGCCCGTGGTGCTCGTCATCGCCGCGCTGACGTTCCTCGGCTGGCTCGTCTTCGGGCCCGAGCCGCGGTTCCTGATGGCGTTGACGACCACCGTGGCCGTGCTCGTCATCGCCTGTCCGTGCGCCATGGGCCTCGCCACACCGACCGCGATCATGGTGGGGACGGGCAAGGGCGCCGAGGTCGGGATCCTGATCCGCGGCGGCGAGGCCCTCGAGGGCGCGGGCCGGGTGGACACTGTGGTCCTCGACAAGACCGGCACCCTCACGCTGGGTCGACCGGCGGTGGCCGCAATCACGCCCGTCGGCGGGCTCGAGGGCGGCGCGCCGCGCCTCCTGGATCTCGCCGCGTCCCTTGAGCGCGGCAGCGAACACCCACTCGGCGAGGCGATCGTCCGTCACGCCCGCGAGGACGAGCTCGGCTTCCTGTCCGTTGAGGGCTTCGAGGCCGTCGCCGGTCGAGGAGTGCGCGGTCGAGTTGACGGCCACGAGGTCACGATCGGCAGTGGCCGGCTGCTGCGCGAGCTGGGAATCGACACCGCCCCCCTGGCCGAGGCGGCCGAGTTGTCCGCATCGCAGGGCTCCACGCTCGCCTGGGTCGCCGTCGACGGGCAGCTTGCTGGCCTGTTCGCCATCGCCGACCCGGTGAAAGCCGAGTCCGCGGAGGCAATCCGCCAGCTCCGGGCGATGGGCCTGGATGTCTGGATGCTCACCGGGGACTCGCGCCTGACGGCCGAATCGGTGGCCCGCCAGGTCGGCATTCCGGCGGACCGGGTCATTGCCGAGGTCCTCCCGGAGGACAAGGACGCCACGATCGAGCGGCTCCAGGCCGAGGGCCGGAAGGTCGCGATGGTCGGCGACGGCATCAACGACGCGCCGGCGCTCGCCCGCGCCGACCTCGGCGTCGCGATCGGGACCGGGGCCGATGTCGCCATCGAGGCGTCCGATGTCACGCTCGTCGGCGGGGACCCGCGGCTCGTCGCGTCGGCGATCGGGCTGTCGCGGGCGACCATCCGGGTGGTTCGCCAGAACCTGTTCTGGGCCTTCGCCTACAACGTGCTCCTGATCCCGGTCGCGATGGGCGCCCTCTATCCTGCCTTCGGGATCACCCTGAACCCGGCGCTCGCCGCCGGCGCGATGGCCCTCTCATCCGTTTCCGTCGTGACCAACTCGCTCCGGCTCCGGGGCGTCGACGTTCGGCCGGGCCGCGTCCGCGCGCTTCGGCGCGGGCCGCTCGGGCTCGTCCGGGACGGGGCGTTCCTCGTGGGTGTTGCGGTGCTGGCGCTGGCGATCGCCGGCGGCGTGCTCGCGGCGGATCGCGCGCTCGACGGCGTCAGCCAGCGCGTGGCGATCAAGGCGACCGAGTTCCGCTTCCAGCCGGCCGACGTCACGGTCCGCGCCGGCGAGTGGGTCCTCGTCGAATTCACGAACGATGACCAAGTCGTCCACGACTGGATGGTCGAAGGGGTCCCGAACGTCGACACGCCGGCCAGACCCGGCCAGACATCGCGCCTCCGGTTCGTCCTCGACACGCCCGGCACGTACATGGTCATGTGCTCGATCCCTGGCCACGCCGAGGCGGGGATGGTCGGCACCTTGACGGTCGTCGCGCCGTAAGCGCGTCAGCTCGCCAGGCGCCCCGTCTCGACGAGGTGCCGAAGGAAGCGCAGCCGCTCGATCTCGGCCGCCCGCCAGCCTGTCGCGACCGGCCGGAGGCCGACCGAGACTGCGTAGAGGTTCAGCGCCTCTTTCGGTGTACACCCGGCTCGGAGCAGCTGGCCGATCACCCTGTGGGACGGTCGATCGGCCGGGCGAGTTGCGCCCATCGGCTCGGAGGTTGTCCCGCTCGATCCTGTCGTCACCGCTCATCCCTCCTGTTCGGACAGGACCGACGATCGATCTAAGGCGGGATCATGGAATTGGGACGGAGCCCAATGTTTGTCGAGGAGCAGGCGGCTCAGTACCCCGTGAAGCTATCGGTGAGGACCCGGTCTGACGCCACGCCAAGCGCTTTGATCACCCGCTCGGTGGAGGCGACCATGGCGGGCGGCCCGGCGATGTAGACGCACGCCCGGCTCTCCCCGATGTCCGGCGCAAGGTGCCGAAGCCGGTTCAAGGTCAGTCGCCCGTCGTCGACCGTGGCGAGGTGGTGCACCTTGAGCCACGGTTGTCGTGCCGCCAGCCCGGCGAGCTCCTTGCGGAACGGCGCGTCCTCGGTCCGGTTCACGTGGATGAGCGTGATCTCAGCCTGGTCGCCTCGGGCCACCGCGTCCCGGATCATGCTCCGGAACGGCGCGATCCCGACCCCGCCGGCGATGAGCAGGGCCGGCGTCCGCGGCCGGCGGAGGAAACCGTTGCTGCCGTGTTGGGTGATCAGGAGCGTGTCCCCGGGTGCCGCCTGGTCGAGCGCCCGCTTGAACGGTGAGAGCCCGCGCCGGTACGTGATCCAGACGTCCGGCTCGGTCGGGGCGGACGAAAACGAGAACGTCCGGCCGACGGCGAGCTCGGCCGGCAGGAAACGGACGTCGACCCAGTCGCCGGCCTGGTAGGCGAGGCCGCGGGGGCGTGCAAAGACCAAAGACACGCAGTCGGGTGATTCGGCGCGTCGCCTCAGGACGCGGAGAACGAAGTTGAGGTCCTCTGGCGAACCACCGACGGCCGCCGGATACCTGTCGATCTGGGCGCCGGTGGTCACCCGTCGGAATGGGCGGAATCGGGCCGGGTGTCCACCCGTCCCGGCCGGGCGGACTCCCAGGCCTTCGTCCGTGCCGCGGAGGAGCATGAGCTTGGCGAAGGTGTCGACGTCGAACTCGACCGTCGTGCCGTCCGGCAGGAGGATGCCCTGCTCGGCGAGGTCGATGCGGAGTTCCGATTCGGGGTCGTCGTCGATCAGCGCGAAGAGGTGGGCGTGGGTCTCGGGGTCCACCGCGATCGGCAGCACGCCGTTCTTCAGCGCGTTGTTCCGGAAGATGTCGGCGTAGCCGGTCGAGATCACGGCCCGGATGCCCCACGCGGCGAGCGCCCACGGCGCGTGCTCGCGGGACGAGCCGGTGCCGAAGTTGTCGCCGACCAGGAGGATGTTCCGGCCGGCCATTCCGGGCTGATCCAGCACGAACGGCGGATCCTTGAGCGAGCCGTCCTCGTTGAACCGCCAGTCGCGGAAGAGGACGTCGGCCAGGCCGGCCTTGTCGGTGATCTTGAGGTAGCGGGCGGGGACGACCTGATCCGTGTCCACGTTCTCGGCATGGAGCGGGACGACCTTGGAGGCGAAACCGCGATACGGCTCGGGCATCGGGTTACCGGCCTCCGATGCCGGCGACGGCTTCGATCCCCGGGAGCCGCCGCGGGTCGGCGACGGCGCCGGCGACCGCCGACGCGACCGCGGTCAGCGGCGATGCCAGGAACGTCCGGCCGCCCTTGCCTTGGCGCCCTTCGAAGTTACGGTTTGACGTGCTCACGGCGTACTGGCCGGGCGACAGCTGGTCGCCGTTCATCGCGATGCACATGGAGCAGCCGGCCTCGCGCCAGTCGGCCCCGGCGGCGCGAAAGATCTCGTGGAGGCCCTCGGCCTCGGCCTCGCGCTTCACCTCGTCCGAGCCGGGCACGACCATCATCCGGACATTTGGCGCCACGTGGCGACCCTGGAGCGCGGCCGCGGCGAGGCGGAGGTCGCTGATCCGGCCGTTCGTGCAGCTGCCGATGAACACGACATCCACCGGCTGGCCGAGGATCGCCTGACCGGGCGTCAGGTCCATGTATTCGAGAGCGCGCTCGAGGGCGCGGCGGGCGCTCGCGTCCCCGGCCGACGCGGGGTCCGGGACGTGGCCGCTGATCGGGATGCCCATCCCGGGGTTCGTGCCGTAGGTCACCATCGGCTCGAGAGCCGAGGCGTCGATGACGATCGACTTGTCGAAGGTCGCGCCGTCATCCGTGGGAAGAGTTCGCCACTGCGCGATGGCGTTGTCCCACGCCGGGCCCACGCCCGGCGCGTGCGGCCGCCCGTGGAGGTATTCAAAGGTGGTGTCGTCCGGGGCGATGAGCCCGGCCCGGGCGCCGCCCTCGATGCTCATGTTGCAGATGGTCATCCGCTGTTCCATCGTCAACGCCCGGATCGCCTCGCCGCCGTACTCGAAGACGTGGCCGGTGCCGCCGGCGACCCCGATCCTCGCGATGAGCGCAAGGATGACGTCCTTCGCACTGACGCCGGCTTCGAGGCGCCCGTCCACACGAACCTCGTAGGTCTTCGGCTTGCGCTGGAGCAGCGTCTGGGTCGCGAGGACCATCTCGACCTCGCTCGTCCCGATCCCGAACGCGAGGGCCCCGAACGCCCCGTGGGTGCTGGTATGCGAGTCGCCGCAGACGATCGTCATGCCGGGCTGGGTCAGGCCCAGCTGCGGCCCGATGACGTGGACGATTCCCTGGCTCGGGTCGCCGATCCCGTGGAGCGGGATCCCGAACTCGGCGCAGTTGATGTCCAGCTGCTGGACCTGGGCTGCGGCCATGGGATCCAGGAAGGGGAGGCCGCGCGGGGTCGTGGGGACGCTGTGATCCGCGGTTGCCACGGTCCGCTCGGGATGGCGGACCTTGAGTCCGCGTTGTCTCAGCCCGGTGAATGCCTGCGGGCTTGTGACCTCATGGACGAGGTGCAGATCCACGGCCAGGATGCTCGGCGCACCCTCATCCTCCGCGACGACGTGGTCGTCCCAGATCTTCTCGACGAGGGTGCGCGGAGCGGTCTTCATCGGCCCGAAAGGCTAGCACGAGACCTCATTCCGGCCCCGATCGCGCGCGCCAGCAGGCCCATCTGTGAGGGGCCGACGGGCACTGGGACCGACGCGCGCGTCGGCGCAGTCTCAGGGACATGGGCGATCGTCCGGCGCGGAGCTCGACTGAGCGGCTGTTCCTCCGGCTGAACCGGTTCGCGGTGCCGGTGCTCCGGAGCTGCGTCGCGCCGGTCTTCTTCAGCCCGGTCGCCGGTTGGGCGTGTGTTGTCTGGACGAGGGGGCGCCGTTCCGGCCGGCCGCGGCCTGTGCCGCTGAACTACTCGATCGTCGACGGCGGCGTCTGCTGCCTCGCCGGCTTTGGCCGGCGCACCCATTGGTACCTCAACGTCCTGGCCGAGCCCACGGTAACGCTGGACCTGCCCTCGCGAACGATCCATGGCGTCGCCCGTGAAGTGACTGATCCGGCCGAGCGGCTTCCCCGCCTGCGCGCGATCCTCCGTGCCGCCGGCTGGGCGGGATGGCTCTTCGCGCCGTTCCCTGACCGGCTCTCGGATGAGGAGCTGCTTCGGCGAGCGGCCGAGCTGCCGATGATCGAGTTCCGGGCTCGCACAGCCGATGGGGTCGAGCTGCCGATCGCACAGACGCCGTTCGATCCCGGGGGCTGGGCGTGGATGCCGATCGTCGCCGGACAGGCGCTCCTTGGCTGGCTGGCAGCCCGGCTGCTCACGGCCGCGCGACGATCCTGATCACCTCGGGGTTCGCGTTTCCGGTGGTTGCCCACAGCAGGGCCGGCCCCGGCCACGGCGCGGTTCCCATGAGCGCCGCGAGCGCGTCGTCCGGGTGCGCCGGGAACGCGGCGTCCAGCGTCCGGCGGAACTCCGTCGCAACGGCGCGGGTCGCTCTCGTGTCACGAACGATCAGCAGCTGGGACACCGTTGTCTCGTCTCCGAGGCGGCCCCACCCCTCCCACGAGGCAACCGACGCGGCCTTCTCGCCGGACCACCGGATCAGCTGCTCGAGCCGGCGAAGCTCGGACTGGATCTCGGTCGCCACGAGGATGCCGTTGCGCTGATCGTGCAGCCCGACGTCGATCCAGCCTCGCGACGGCCGCCGAACCGCGATCTCCGGGTACGGTTTCCACCGCGGGTGCAGGGTCGCGAGCAGTGCCTCCAGGATCTGTGCCTGATGCCGATCGCGGATCGCCGGGCCAGTGTTCGGGTAGAGGCGGACGGACAGGTCCGCACCGAGCGCGGCCGCGATCTGAGCGTACGTCGCCAGTGACGGCGTGACCGCCCCGCGCTCGATTCGCCAGAGGTAGCTCGGATCGACACCCGACCCACGGGCGAGCTCGGCGCGGGACAGGCCCGCGTCTGCGCGGAGGCGGACGACATCGGTGGCGGCGGCCACGCGGACACGGTCCGCTGTGCGGACGGAGGCGCGACGCAGGTTTGCCGTGTTCATTGCGACGAGTAGACCATTGAGCACTGCACTGCCGATCACCAGCCCACAACGCTGCCTCGCCGAGAATGGACGGCAGGTCCAGAAAATCGTGGCGCGGGGCACTGATCTGGACTGTCAGTCCAAATCACGCCGAAATCCGGGCATCCGGACGTCCGTTTCTGCCGTGATCTGGACGGCCGGTCCATTCGGCGACATTCGGGGCGCCAATTCAGGACTGTCAGTCCAGTCGATGCGAGAGCGCCAACAGGAGTCGTCGAGGGTGTGGTCGGAGGTGGTTGCGCAACCATTGATCGGGCCGTAGACTGCGCGGACGGTGCCGAACTCGAATGGTCTGGACCGCCGCCCCGTTGCCGTCGTCGTGACGAGCGATGGCCGCCGCGTACACATGCCGGTCGAGGGCGGCTCGTTCGAGGTAACCCTTCTCTCCCTTATTCGCTCGCTCCTGGTCGGCATTGAGAGCCTTGTAGTCCTCATTACCGGCCCCCGGCGGGAGAACCGAGGAACGCGGAGGGACGAGCGCCAGTAGCGCGCCTGACCACCGAAGACCGAAGGGACCCTCGCCGGGAGGCGGGGGTCTTGTCGTATCTCAGGGATCGAAGCCCGGGGCCGCCCGGATGAGCGAGGGACGACGACCGATGACGATGAC
>JACVXW010000025.1 GCA_015661135.1 Chloroflexota bacterium | reverse complement strand
AGGCGTCGGGCGTGCGCACGGGCTGCGCCTCATCGGCGACCGGGCGCTGGACAGCCTTCGCCTCGAGAAGGGCTACGGGATCTGGTCCGCGGAGTTCCGCCAGGACATCACCCCAGGGATGTCCGGGCTGGATCGCTTCATCGCCTTCGACAAGGGCGACTTCATCGGGCGCGAGGCGGCCCTCCGGGATCACGAACGCGGCGCGGCGCGGAAACTCGTCCTCCTCGAGGTGGACGCGGCCGATGCCGATGCCTCGAAGGACGACGGGATCTGGCTCGACGGTCGCCTCGTCGGCGCCGTGACCTCCGGGGCGTACGGCCATCACGTCGGGGCGAGCCTCGCGCTCGCGTACGTGGACACTGATGTCTTCGTGGCGCGGCCGGAGCTCAGCGTGGACATCGTCGGCGAGCCGAGGCCGGCCCGGATCCTGCCGGAGATCCCGTACGACCCGCGGGGCCTGCGACTCCGGGACGGCATCGCCGCCACAGGATGACGAGCGCGCAGGCGTCCCGATGATCCAGCCGCAGGTGATCCTGGTGATGGGCGTGGCGGGCAGCGGCAAGTCCACCGTCGGGCGGGCGCTGGCCGAGGCTCTCGGCATCGAATTCCTGGACGCGGATGACTTCCACTCCGCCGCCAACGTGACCCGCATGGCCGCCGGCATCCCGCTGGATGACGAAGCGCGCCGACCCTGGCTCCAGAGCGTCCACGCCGCGATTGCCGGCAAGGCCGGCGCCGGCGAACCAGTCGTCGTGGCCTGCTCGGCGCTGAAACAGGCCTACCGGGATGTCCTGCTCAATGGGCGACCAACTCGCGACGCTCGAGAAGCCCATGGGCGCGATCACCTGGGATCCCGCGTGGGAGATCGAGGCCCTGGTCGCCCGACTCCAGGACCACTGACCAGCGCCGGCCTGCAGCTCCCTGAGCGCCGGAGGCAGCCCACCACTCACTTCCGAGGGTCACGCCGACGCGAAAGCGGCTCTTGGTCAACTGGCCGGCTCCCGATGTCGTCGTGGGACGACAACTGGACCAAGACGCGGCCTCGGCTGGCTGGGTTCGGGGGCGTTGTCGTCAGACTGTGCGCCACCGACGACAGGATGACGGCCGAATGGGGCCCTGGGTCTCTGCCAGGGCTCTCGCGGGAGCGCTACCGGGGTGCGCGGGCGTCCGAGAGGGGGCGCGGGCGTCCAGTTGTTGTCCGTGGACGACATTGAGCGGCCGGCACGGCGACGCGAGCGCGGGCCGCGGGATCTAGCGGCACGGCGGGGCGGGGCACGGTACGGTGCGGCACGGCGGGGCGCGGCGGGGCCGGGCGGGCGCGGCTCCTCAATGGAAAGGCCGGGCTGCCGCGGGGACCGCGGCAGCCCGGCTTCGAACCGTGGAGCAGGTGGATCAGGCCGCCGGCGACTCGCCTGCGTACCGATTGTCCAGCTCATCCCATTGCTCGTTCTCCGCGCGGGCCGTCACGACGTGCCACGCGACCCAGAGGATGAACACGATGATCGAGAGCGCAATCTCCGTGCCTTGGAATGGGTGGAGGAGGGTGATCTCGGCGGGGTTGTTGAACGATTGAAGCCCGGTGGGCATCGTCAATTCCTCCTGTCTCTGGTCATGCGGTTCCCCTGGCTTCCCGTCGCTCGATCGGCTCGAAGTCCGTATCGATCTCGGGGAGGTACGGGTAGCCGTCGCCCGAGGTGTTGGTATCCAGGCCGGCGAGTTCCACGCGACGCGGAATGCGGAGCATCCCGATCTTCTTGAGGAAGCGGGAGAGCACGTAGAATGGCAGGAACCCGAGGACGCCGAACATGATGACGGCGCCGATCAGGTTGCCGAGCGGGTTGATGGCCGGGAAGCCGTCCGGCGTCACGCCGAACCACGGTGCGGCGCTGCCGACGACGGGCGCTGCGGCGGGGTAGCCCCACAGCAGGAACCCGGCGATGACGACGCCGAAGAAGCCGGAATAGCCATGGACGGCAACGGCGCCCACGGCATCGTCGATCTTGAAGCGGCGCTCCACGTAGTAGTGGCCCTTGTAGGCGATCACTGCGCCGGCCGCGCCGACGAGGATGGCCTGCAACGGATGGTAGAGATCGTTCCCGGCCGAGGCGGCGATGATGCCGGTCAGGCCGCACGACAGCACCCAGTACGGATCTCCCTTGGACAGGTAGAAGCCGGCCATGAGGCCGCCGGAGAGCGCCATCAGGAAGTTGAACGTGATGGCCGACAACGTGGTCGGCATCAGGTAGATGTTGGTTGCCGAGAAGAAGGGCTCGCCTTCAGTGCCGATATTCCAGACGGGAATATTGCACGCCGCATAAAACCCCCAGAAGCCCGTGTAGACGAGCAGGAGGCCGATCGAGGCCATCCACACGTTGTGTGGCAGGATGTTGCGGATCTCTCCGTTCGGGCCGAACTTCCCGATCCGCGGGCCCAGGACCACGAGCACGCCGAGCGCGGCACCGCCGGCGATCGCATGGATGACGCCGGACGCGTACGCGTCGTGGTAGCCCATCAGCTGGACCATCCAGCCGCCCGGAGCCCAGCCCCAGGCCGCGTCGATGATCCAGAGGACAGACCCGATGAGCACGGCCATGATCAGGAACGCACTCGTCTTGGTTCGTTCCATGATCGCGCCGGAGATGATCGACGCGGCGGTCCACGAGAACAGCAGGAACGCTGCCCAGAAGACGCCGGTGATGCGGTCCGCGAGATTCGGGGCCATCGCGGGCGACCATGGATAGAAGCTTGCCGCGATTTCCGGAACGCCACCGTTCAGGAACGGGCCGTTGACGAACGCGAAGTAGATCCACCAGCCGAACAGGAAGAACGTCACCGTCACCACGGGGATGACCATGATGTTCTTGACAAGGATGTGCTGGAGGTTCTTTCGCCTCGCCACGCCGACTTCGTAGGTCGCGAAGCCGACATGGATGAGGAACATCATGACGACCGTCACCCAGTAGTAGAACTCGGTGAACAGGACGTTCAGGGAATTGGTCAGGTCGGACATACCCCTCCCTCCGTACGTGGGCTCAATCGGATGGGCGGCGGCAGACTCCGGCCGCCGCTCCTGGGCCTCGCGCTGCGTCCCTCGGTGGGGCCTCCTTCCTCCTCTTAGCGCTCGCCGGGCCGCTCGTCCGGATCGAGCTCGGTCGTGATGGACAGGAAACGGATGGGCAGGACATTCAGGCCCTCCGGTCCGTGCGGGATCTGGCCGTCAAACATGAGGGAGTCGCCCGGCGCCATCTCGTAGGTGTGGCGCCCGTAGCGATACACGAAGGAGCCCTCCAGCCCGTACAGGAACTCGACGCCGTCGTGCTGGAAGAGCGGGAAGGTCTCCCGCTGCTCCGTCAGGGTTACGAGGAAGGGCTGGATCCGGCGGTGTGCTCCCTTGGCCGCGGCGAGGAGCTCGTAGCGGTGACCGTGGCGGGTACCCTGCCGGACGAGTTCGATCCCCTCCCCAGCTCGAACGTACGACGCGTCGCGCTCCTCTTCGAAGCCGCGAAAGAACGTGGTGACCGGGACCTCCAGGGCCTGTGACAGGCGGGCGAGCGTCCGGAGGCTGGGCGACGTCTGGGCGTTCTCGATCTTGGAGATCATCCCGAGCGAGAGTCCAGAGCGGTCCGCCACCTCCTGGAGGGTCAGGCCGAGCCGCCGGCGCTCCTCGCGCAGGCGTCCGCCGATCGCCTGGTTGATGGCGTCCTCGAGGAAGGCCGACTCATCTTCCAGCGCGTTCGCGTAGGCCTCGACCGATCCTGGCATCATCGCTCCGCGTGGGCGCACCGCGGCGACCTGACTGCCACGGAGCGTACACCATCAGGAAAGTCGATCAAGGGCCATCTCGCCGTCGCTGTTGCATAGCAGTAGAGCCGGGCCTATGATCTTCCCTGCGAGTGGAGCCCAGCCGGTAGATCGCCGTCGGATCGCCTACCACACGCTCAACCGGTGGTGGAGTCGGAGCATGTGCGGGATCGCCGGCTACCTGTCCAAGGGGGACGACCCGGAGCCCGTCGGACGGATCATGCTGGACATGCTGTCCAGCCTCGCCCGGCGAGGTCCGGACTCCGTCGGGATGGCCCTCTACCGGACCGAGCCGGGGCACCGCGAGACCTGCTGGATCCGCCTGCCGGAGGATGGGGACACGGCTGCGCACGAGCGCCGGATCCTCACCGGCCTGGCCGTCATCGCCGAAGTCGGCCCCGTCCAGCGGCACGAGGGCCTGCTCCGCGTGGAGCTCGCCACCAGCGCGGATGCGGCCGCGATCCGGGCGGCCGCGGAGGGCGGCTCGCGGGACGTGGAGATCGTCAGCCTGGGGCACCAGCTTGAACTCGTGAAGCAGGTCGGCCATCCCGACGGCCTGGAGCGGGCGTTCAACATGTCGGGCTTCCGCGGGAGTCACGCCATCGGCCACACGCGCCTGTCCACGGAGAGCCGCGTGGACCTGACCCACTCGCAGCCCTTCTGGGCCCGGGGAGCCGCGGACGTGGCGACCGTTCATAACGGCCACATCACCAACTACCACCGGCTCCGCCGTCTCTACGAGCAGCGCGGCGTGCGCTTCTTCTCGGAAAACGACTCGGAGGTCATCGGGGTCTACATCGCCGATCAGCTGGACCGCGGCCTGACCCTGGAGGAGGCCCTCGAGTCGTCGCTGGACGACTTCGACGGAAGCTTCACCTATCTGGTCGCCAGCGGGGACGCCATGGGCTACGCGCGCGACCCGTTTGCGCTCAAGCCGCTGATCGTCGTGGAGACGGAC
Source organism: Chloroflexota bacterium (assembly GCA_015661135.1). Lineage (GTDB taxonomy): Bacteria > Chloroflexota > Limnocylindria > Limnocylindrales > CSP1-4 > UBA5189. The sequence continues at coordinate 15,989 of JACVXW010000025.1, read as the reverse complement.
CGCTACGTGGCGGTCGCCAACGAGGAGATCGCCATCCGGGCCGCCCTCGGCACGGCCGGCGTCGCCCACGAACCGTCCGGGCACGTCTTCAAATTGTGGCGGCGGTCCCAGCTGGCCGCGCCGGTCGCAGCGGCGTGATGGCCGACGCCGGCCGCGCCGGGACCAGCCTCGAGATCGGGGCCGGGGCCGGGGTCGAAATCGTCGCGGCCGGGGTCGAGATCGACGCCGCCGTACTGCCCGTCCGCGACGTCAATCGCGAGATCCGGGCCGCGCTGGCCGGAGGAGCCCCGGTCATCGTTCGCAATCCGGGCGCCCGGCACAGCCTGGGGGTCGCCCTCCTGGCGCCGGGTCAGGTCACCTTCGACGGCAGCGTCGGCTACTACTGTGGCGGCATGGGCGACGGCGCGACCGTGCACGTGACGGGGAGTGCCGGCTGGGGGCTGGCCGAAGGGATCCTGTCCGGGACGATCGTCGTGGACGGCAATGCCGGCAACAGCGCGGCCGCCGCCATCCGTGGCGGCACCGTCGTGGTCCGCGGGGACTGCGCCGCGCGGGCCGGCGTGTCCATGAAGGGCGGCCGGCTGCTCGTCGCCGGGAACGCCGGCTACATGACCGGGTTCATGATGCAGAAGGGCTACATCGCCATCGCCGGAGACGCCGGCGATGCGCTCGCCGACTCAATGTACGAGGGCACCGTGTACGTCGCCGGCGAGATCGCCTCGCTGGGCAACGACACCGTCGTGGAGGTCGCATCGGACACGGACCAGGCGATGCTCGAGGCCGCGTTCGCGGAGTTCAATCTGCCGCCACCCCGGCACTTCCGGCGGATCGTGGCCGGACGGAAGCTCTGGAACTTCGAGAAGCATGAGCTCGAGACCTGGCGGGCCGCCCTGTGACCCACGACCCGGCCAGCCCGCGGGACCCGCAGGGCAAGCGCCTGAGCCCCATCTACACGCCATCGGTGATCGGCGAGATCCAGGAGAAGGCGGCCCTCGGGCGCTACCTCATCCGCGGCTTCGGGACGCTGCGCACGCGACCATTGCCGTCGCTGGACGACCTGACCTTCCTGCCGGCCTCGTTGACCCGGATCCCGCTCGAGGGATATCGCGAGAAGTGCGTCACCACCACGATCCTGGGCACGCGCTTTGCGGAGCAGCCGATCAAGCTCGACATCCCCGTGATGATCACCGGGATGAGCTTCGGCGCCCTGTCGCTCAACGCCAAGATCGCGCTGGCGCGCGGCGCGAGCCGGGTGGGCAGCTCCACCACCTCGGGCGACGGCGGGATGCTCCCGGCGGAACGCGAGCACTCGAAGACGATGATCGTCGAGGTCCTGCCCAGCCGCTACGGTGCCAACGTCCATCACCTCCGCGAGGCGGACGCGATCGAGCTGACCATCGGCCAGGGCGCCAAGCCCGGCACCGGCGGCCTCCTGCTCGGCTCCAAGATCTCGCCGGAGATCGCCGCGATTCGCGACTTGCCGCCAGGGGTGGACCAGCGCTCGCCGGCCCGCCACCCGGACTTCCTGGGCCCGGATGACATGACCCTCAAGATCGAGGAGCTCCGTGAGGCGACCGACTGGCGCGTTCCGATCTTCGTGAAGATCGGCGCGACGCGAACGTTCGACGACGTCAAGCTGGCCGCCAAGTGCGGGGCGGACGTGGTCGTCGTCGACGGCATGGAGGGCGGCACGGCCGCATCCCCGGAGATCCTCCAGGATCACACCGGGATCCCAACCCTGGCCGCCATCGTGGAGGCCCGCCGCGGCCTGGAGGACATCGGCCTGTACGGGCAGGTCCAGATCGTGGCCGCCGGGGGCATCCGATCCGGCGTGGACGTCGCCAAGGCGATCGCCCTGGGCGCCGACGCGTGCTACATCGGGACGGCGGCGCTCATTGCCCTCAACTGCAACGCGCCGCTCTACCTCGAGGACTACGACGCGCTCGGGACCGAGCCGGGCGCGTGCCACCACTGCCATACCGGTCGCTGCCCCGTCGGCATCACGACCCAGGACCCCGACCTCGTGGCTCGCCTGCCGATCGACGAGGCCACGGACCGGGTCGCCAACTTCCTGACCGCCATGACCCTGGAGGTCCAGATGCTGGCGCGGGCCTGCGGCAAGGCGAACATCCACGATCTGGACCCGGACGATCTGCGGGCGCTGACCATCGAGGCCATCCCGGGCGCGCCCAACGGGCTGGGCTGAACGGCCCTCCGGCATGTCGTTCCTGATCGACTGCCCGCTGTGCGGCCCGCGCGAAACCGGTGAGTACCGCTACGGCGGCGAGCTCCAGACACGGCCGCTTCCGGATTCGCCCGTCAGCACCTGGTCGGCGTACCTGTACGAACGGACGAACGTTGCCGGGATCGAGCGGGCCTGGTGGTTCCATCGGGCAGGCTGCCGCCGCTGGTTCCAGGTGGAGCGCGACACGCGCACCAACGAGGTGATCCGGGTCGGCTGGACACTGCCGGCGCTCACGACAGGCGCCGGGGCCGATGGCTGACCGTCGCCTGTCGGACCCGGCCGGCGACGAGCTCCGCCGCGCGGAGTCGATCGACTTCCGGTTCGATGGACGGCCTCACACCGGCGTTGGCGGCGACACGATCGCCTCGGCCCTCGTCGCCGACGGCTTGGACATCCTGTCCCGCAGCTTCAAGTACCACCGCCCCCGCGGCGTGCTCTGCGCGGCCGGCCGCTGCCCCAACTGCCTTGTTCAGGTCAACGGCGAGCCCAATGTCCGGGCGTGCGTGACGCCGGTCGTCCCCGCCATGGTCGTTCGCAGCCAGAATGCCTGGCCGTCGCTGGGCCTGGACCTGCTCAGCCTGACTGACCGGTTCGACCGCTTCTTTCCGATCGGCTTCTACTACAAGACGTTCATCCGGCCGCGCCGCTTCTGGCCGCTGTATGAGGCGGTCCTGCGGCGAATCGCCGGCCTCGGGCGGGTGGACATCACCGCGCGTCCGGACCTGCATCCGCGCAAGCGCCATCTGCACGCCGACGTCGCTGTCGTCGGCGGTGGGCCGGCGGGCTGCCTGGCTGCGCTCGAGGCGGCCGGTGCCGGGGCCCGGGTCGTGCTCGTGGACGACGGCACGCGCCTGGGCGGGCACCTCCGGATGCGGTCACGCGAGGTCACGGGAGACGCGCGGCTGGCGGGACTTCCGGGCGTGGACGCGGCGCGTCGCCTGGCGGCCCTCGTCGCCGCGGAACCCCGGATCGAGCACCTCGCCGGGGCAACCGCGATCGGGATCTACGACGATGGCCTCGTCGGCATCACGCAGGGCTCCACCTTCGTTCGCCTCCGGGCGGGCCGGATCGTCCTGGCCGCCGGGGCCGCGGAACGGCCCGCCCTGTTCCATGCCAACGACCGTCCCGGGATCATGCTCGCGTCAGGGATCCTGCGCCTCATCCACCTCCACGGTGTCCGGCCCGGTCGAAGGGCGATCGTGGTCACGGACGACGACCATGGCTGGCGCCAGGCAACCGAGCTGATCGCCGCGGGAATCGAGGTCGCCGCGATCGTCGACACCCGATCCGTGGTCCCCGAGATTGCCGAAGCCGCGACCGTCCGGGCCGCCGGTTCCGAGATGCTGCCCGGCGCGACCGTCCTCGCGGCACAGGGCCGCTCGCGTGTCACCGGCCTGCGAATCCGTGGCGGGGACGGCGTCGAGCGGGTCATCGCGGCGGACCTCGTGGCCATGGCGACGAGACCGGAGCCCGTCGTGACCCTCGCCGCCCAGGCCGGCCTGTCCCTGGCGTTCGAGGAGCGCCTGGCGGAGTGGATCCCCGTGGCGGGCTCCGCCGACGTCGTCGTGACCGGGCACATGACCGGGCTGACGGACGACGAACTCATCGCCGCGGGCGCCGTGCTCTCCGGTCGCCTCGCGGCCGGTCGGGATGGGGCCGGTGCGGCCCACGCCCATCATGCCGAGCAGGTCGCGGCAGCCTTTGCGGTCCTGCCGGATCCCGCTCCGACGGTGCTCCCCGCCGGGCGCAAGCCCTTTGTCTGCCTGTGTGAGGACGTGACGGCCAAGGAGCTGGTCCAGGGCGTCGCCGAGGGCTTCGATTCGCTCGAGACGCTCAAGCGCTACAGCACGGTCACGATGGGCCCGTGCCAGGGCAAGCAGTGCCACGGCAACGCGGCCCGGGTGACCGCCGCAATCCGTGGGGTGTCGCGGACGACGACGGGCCTCACGACCTATCGACCACCGTTCCAGCCGGTGCCGCTGGCGGTCATCGCCGGCCCCCATCTCCATCCCGTTCGACGGACGGCACTCCATGATCGCCACGAGGCGGCCGGGGCAACCTGGATGGACATGGGCGACTGGAAGCGCCCCCTCCATTACGGCGACATCGAGGCCGAGTGCCGTGCGGTCCACGAACGGGTCGGGCTCATCGATGTCTCCACCCTGGGAAAGCTCGACGTCCGGGGCCGTGATGCCGGCGAGTTCCTCGACTGGCTCCATCCCAACCGCTTCAGCGACCTGAAGGTCGGCCGGATCCGCTACCGGGCGATGACCGACGACGCGGGGATCATCCTCGACGACGGGACGGTTGCCCGACTGGGCGATGACCGCTACTTCGTGACGACCGGAACCGGCAGCCTGGACGCAGTCGACGGCTGGCTGCGCTGGTGGCTGGCCGCCTCGGACCGGCGGGTGGACGTGACGAACGTGACGGCGCGGTTCGCCGCGATGAACCTGGCCGGACCCCGAGCCCGCGACGTGCTGGCCGGGCTGACCGACGTGGACGTCTCGCCGGACGGGCTGCGCTACCTGGACGCCCGCGAGGGGCTCGTGGCGGGCGTGCCGGCCGTCATCCTGCGCATCGGCTTCGTCGGCGAGCTGGCGTACGAGCTGCACGCTCCCGCTGACCAGGCGGTCCACCTCTGGGACGCCCTGATAACCGCCGGTGCCGGGGTCGGGATTCGCCCATTCGGGGTGGAGGCCCAGCGCATCCTTCGCCTGGAGAAGCAGCACGCCATCGTCGGGCAGGACACGGATGCCCTGTCCGATCCGCGCGGGGCGTCGATGGGCTGGCTGGTCAAGGCGGACCGCCCGGACTTCATCGGGCGCGATGCCCTGGCCGCCCTCGCCGAGCGCGGGCCCCGTGACGTCCTGACCGGCTTCGAGATGATCGGGACGGCCGTCCCGGCGGAGGGTGCGGCCGTGGTCCGCGACGGACGACCGATCGGCCGGGTCACGAGCAGCAAGTGGAGCACCACCCTCGGCAAGGCCATCGGGCTCGCCTGGCTGCCGGCCGAGGACGTCGTCGAGGATGGCCAGATCACCGTCCGGCTCGGTACCGGGCGCGAGGGCTCCACCGCGCTGGCCGTCGTGCGGACCGCCCCGTTCTACGACCCGGAAGGGACGCGGGTGCGATCGTGACGAGCCAGTCCGCAACCCTGGTCACCCGCAGGAGCGCCATCGAGGCGGAGCACATTGAGCTCGGTGCGCGCTGGCTTGCCGACGACATCCACTGGCCTGCGGGCTACGGCGAGGCCGTCGCCACGGCAACGGGGGCGGCCGTCGCGCTCGGCGCCGGGCTGGCTGAGATCGGACCGCTGGACGAACTGCTCCTCCGCGGGCCGGGGGCACTCGCGGCCGCGGCGACCCACGCGACCGGTGGCGCGGGTGGTGGCGCGACCGGTGGCGCGACGACGACGGTCGGTCGCGCCGTTGCGGCAGACCTCCTCGGTGAGCCCGGAGCGATCTGGCTCCTTGGCCCGGACGAGGTCCTCCTGCTGGCGCCGAGCGGTGGGTCCGCGTTGCGGACGCTCGCCTCGGATCTCGCCACGGATGACGTGTCGGCCATCGAGATGACCGGCAGCCGGACATCACTCCGCCTTGCGGGGCCGGCCGCGCCGGCGATCCTGTCCGAACTGTGCCCGGCGAACACGACGCCCGCGGCCATGGCCCAGGGCGACCTCGTGCAGGCCCCGCTCGGCGGGGTCCGGGCGTTTATCGCCCGTCAGGATGCCGGCGCCCAGCCCGGCTACACGATCATGGTCGCCCGGGACGAGGCCGCCTACGTCTGGGAGATCCTGCGCCGGGTCGGTGCGCCACACGGCCTCGCCCCGGTCGGGCCCGCCGCGGTCTCCGGGGTGGCGGCAGCGAGCGGAGGGTCGTCGTGATCGGACCGCTCCGTCGCTGGCGGGTCATGCGGCCCCAGCAGCGCAAGTCCAGCTACGACGTCGTGATCGTCGGCGGCGGCGTTCACGGGCTGGCCATCGCCTATGAGCTGGCGAGGCGCGGGGTGCGCGACGTCGCCGTCCTGGAGAAGCAGTACATCGGGGCGGGTGGCAGCGGCCGCAACACGGCCATCATCCGGTCCAACTATCGAACCCCCGAGGGCGTGGCCTTCTACGACGAGTCCGTCCGGATCTACGAGGGCCTCGCTGTCGAACTCGGTTTCAACGTCCTGTTCAGCCAGCACGGCCACCTGACCCTCGCCCATACGGACGCCGCGGTCGCCGGGCTGCGCGTCCGGGCAGAGGTGAATCAGTTGCAGGGCGTCGACTCGGTCGTCATCGACCGGGATGAGATCAGGAAGATCGCCCCGGCCCTGGACCTATCCGATCACCCGCGCTACCCCATCCACGCCGCGCTGTTCCATCCGCCCGGCGGGATCATCCGCCACGACGCGGTCGTGTGGGGCTATGCTCGGCGCGCCCAGGAGATGGGCGTCCACATCCACCAGGGGGTCGAGGTGACCGCTATCGACCTGGCCGACGGGCGGATCGCCGGCGTCCAGACGACCGACGGGCCCATCCGGGCCGGGACCGTGGTGAACGCGACCGCGGGCTGGGCGTCCACGATCGCGGCGATGGCGGGGGTTCGCCTCCCCATCGTCACCCACCCGCTCCAGGCGCTCGTCACGGAGCCGCTCAAGCCGTTCCTGGATCCGGTCCTCGTGTCGGCGACGCTCCATGTCTACGTCAGCCAGACGGATCGGGGCGAGCTGGTGATCGGCGCGGAGATCGATCCGTACGCCTCGTACAGCCATCGGTCCACGCTGGCCTTCATGGAAACCTCGGCGGCCCACGTGCTGGAGCTGCTGCCGAGCGTGGCCGGTGTCCGCGTCCTCCGCCAGTGGGCAGGGATCTGCGACATGACGCCGGACTTCAGCCCGATCATCGGCCCAGTGCCGGACGTGCCGGGGTTCATCCTGGACGTTGGCTGGGGCACGTACGGGTTCAAGGCAGGGCCGGTTGCCGGGCGTCGGGTCGCTGAGTTGATCGCGACCGGAACCACGCCGCCCGTCCTGGCGCCGTTCTCCATCGAGCGGTTCGCAACCGGATCACTCATCGGCGAAAAGGCAGCGGCGGCAGTGTCGCACTAGGCGGCGGTGTCGCGTTAGCACGCAGGGTCGCGTCAGCACGCAGGCAGGAGGAGGGCGCCACATGGTCGAGGCGGCACGGGAGCCAGGACCCACCCGGGATTCGATCGCCGGACGGCTGGCCGGAGACGGCGTGAATTACATGCTCGCCCAATGGGTGGACATCCACGGCACACCGCGCTGCAAGGGCGTGCCGGCCAGTGCCCTGGATCAGTTCCTGGGCGGCAGCGCCGGGTTCGCCGGTGCAGCGACGGTCGGCATGGGCCAGGGCCCCCATGATCACGACCTCATCGGCATGCCGGATGTGGCGACCTACACGGTCGTACCGTGGGAAACCGGCCTGGCTCGATTTGCCTGCGACATCCAGGTGGACGGGCAGGCGTGGCCCTACTGCTCGAGGACGGCCCTTCGCCGGCAGGTGGATCGGCTGGCGTCGCTTGGCTACTCGATGAAGGTCGGCGTGGAGGCCGAGCACATGCTCGTCACCCGCGGGCCCGACGGTTCCATCGCGCCGTTCGACCCGACCGGGTACGACACCCTCCAGAAGCCGTGCTACGACTTCAAGAGCTTCGCCGCGAACATGGACTACCTGCGCACGCTCGTCGGCTACCTGGAGCGCCTGGGCTGGGAGCCCTATGCGTCGGACCACGAGGACGCGACTGCCCAGTTCGAAATCAACTGGAAGTACGCGGACGCGCTCGAGACGGCAGACCGCTACACCTTCTTCAAGATGATGACCAACCAGGTCGCCCAGCGGTACGGCGCGATCGCGACCCACATGCCCAAGCCGTTCAGCCACCTGACCGGCAACGGCAGCCACTTCCACTTCTCGCTCTGGAGCGGCGACGAGAACGTGTTCATCGATCCGACGGACAGCCGTGGGCTCGGCCAGTCGGAGCTGGCCTATCACTTCCTGGGTGGGCTCCTGGCCCACACCCGGGCGCTCTCCGCGCTGATCGCCCCGACCGTCAACTGCTACAAGCGCCTGTCCGTGGGTGCCTATCTGACCGGCGCCCGATCCGGCTTCACCTGGACGCCGGCGTTCATCACCTACGGTGACAACAACCGGACCCAGATGTTCCGGACGCCGGACCCGGGTCGGTTCGAGTGCCGGGTCGTGTCCGGCGCGGTGAACCCATATCTCGGCATCGCCGGCTTCATCGCCGCCGGGATTGACGGCATCGAGCGACGCCTGGATCCGGGCGAGCCCCACATCGGCCGGAACATGTACGAGACGAGCCTCCCGGATGCCCGGCGCGAGGGACTCCGGTTCCTGCCCCAGAGCCTGTCCGAGGCGCTCGACGAGTTCGAACGGGACGAGGTCGTCCAGGGCGGACTCGGTCCGCAGCTCGCGGCCGAGTTCCTGAAGATCAAGCGCACCGAGTGGGTCCGCTACCACAGCGACGTCAGCCGCTGGGAAGTGGACCAGTACCTGACCCTGTTCTGAGCCTGGACCGACGCCCGTGTCCGGTGAACCCGCCCAGTCGGTGAAACCCGCCCAGGGCGCGATGATGGTGGTGTGAGATGACGGCGATCTGGCGTTTCTCGGCTCTCGCGGAACGGCATCGGGCGCTGGGCTCCAACCTGGAGGACTGGTCCGGGATGGGGACCGCCTGGACCTACGACAAGGACGCCCACGAGGAGCACGTCGCCATCCGGACGAAGGCCGGCCTGATGGACGTCTCGGGCCTCAAGAAGGTGCACGTCGTGGGTCCCCACGCGGCGCACCTCATCGACCTGGCCACGACGCGCGACGTCGCGCGGATCTACCCGGGCCGATCCGCCTACGCGTGCATGCTCAACGACGCCGGCAAGTTCACCGAGGACTGCATCATCTACCGCACCGGGCCCACGGCCTGGATGGTCGTCCACGGGTCAGGGACCGGCCACGAGGAGTTGCAGCGCGCGGCGGTCGGGAAAAATGCGTCCGTCCTGTTCGACGACGACATCCACGATCTTTCGCTCCAGGGCCCCCTCGCGGTGGACTTCCTCCAGCGCCACGTTCCCGGCATCCGCGAGCTGCCTTACTTCCATCACCTCCAGACGCGCCTCTTCGATGCGCCGGTGATGCTGTCCCGGACCGGCTATACCGGCGAGCGCGGCTACGAGATCTTCTGCCGCGCCCAGGACGCGGTGATGCTGTGGGACACGATCCTCGCCGAGGGCGCGGAGATGGGCATCATTCCGTGCCGTTTCACGGTGCTGGACATGCTCCGGGTGGAGAGCTACCTGCTGTTCTACCCGTATGACAACTCCCAGATGTACCCGTTCCAGGACGAGGGCCCGGGCGACACCCTCTGGGAGTTGGGCCTCCAGTTCACCGTGACGCCCGGCAAGCAGGGGTTCCGGGGCGCGCCGGAGCACTATCGGCTCAAGGGCAGGGAGCGCTTCAGGATCTTCGGCGTCCTGGTCGACGGGGATGCCGCCACGTCCGAGGGCGACGAACTGTGGGCGGATGGCCGGAGGGTCGGCATCATCACCTGCGGTATGTACTCGACACTCACCGGGACTTCGATGGCCATCGCCCGGATGGACGTGGACCGGGCGGTCCAGGGGGCGCGGCTGGAGGTCCGGGGGGCCACCGTGAGCGGGCCGGCGATCGCTCATGCCCTCCCGTTTGACGATCCGCTCAAGACGAAGCGCAATGCGGTCGGCTGAACCGGCGCGGCGGTGAGCCGATGGTCGTCGCGGGCATCAAGAGCCGCCCCGTCTACGCGCCGCTGACCGCCCGGCCGGGTCTCCTGCACCTCATCGTGGCCAACGACGAGGGCGCCCTGGCCGCGGTGGATCTCGCGGCCGCGGCACCGGACGGGTTCCTGGCCCGGACCCGGATCATCTACGTGCCGGGCGGGTCCGCCGGCGCCGACCATGGCGCGCGCCTCGCCGCCCTTGGCGCGGCGGCGTTCAGCGATGTTGCCAGCGATTCGGTCGCGATCGCCGCGCTCCGCGACGCGCTGGCCGGGGCACCCATGGGAACCCAGGTCTACGCGGCGGGTACGGAGAACCTGATCGGCCAGGTGGTCGAGACGGCACTGGCGGCGGGCCTGGAACTGGGCGCCATCGGGGCCGAGCACCGCGGGTCGTTGGAGCGGCGCGTCCAGTGCGTCCATTGCAAGGCCATCACGGAGCACGTCCGCACGCAACCCGTGACCTGTATCGGGTGCGGTCGCGCGCTGCTCGTCCGCGACCACTTCTCCCGCCGAATCGGGGCGTTCCAGGGCGTCTCCATCGACGCCGAGGAGCCGGGGACGGTACCGCCGAGCCGGGAGTTGTTCGCGTGACGCCCGCAATGCCCGCCACGCCGATCGCGCCCGCCATCGCGGCGTCCAGGAACCAGGCGCCCAAGCTGCGCGTGGTCGTGAGCGAGGTGACCGAGGTCACCCCGATGATCAAGCGCTTCCGGTTCGAGCCGGCGGGTGCCGAGCCACTCCCCCCGTTCTCCGGCGGCGCCCACGTCATCGTCGAAATGCAGGATGGCGCGACGCTTCGACGGAACCCGTACTCCCTGATGAGCCCGCCGAACCAGACGTCCAGCTACACCATCAGCGTCCGCCGCGACGATGTCGGGCGCGGCGGCTCGCTCTTCCTGCACCGCGCGGTCCGCCCTGGCCACGTCCTGACGATGAGCCGTCCGGTCAACCTCTTTCCGATCGACTGGCGGGCCCGCCGGCACCTCCTGATCGCGGGCGGCATCGGGATCACGCCGTTCCTCGCCCAGATGGTCCAGCACCAGATCGCGGGCAGCGAGTTTGAACTCCACTTCGCCGTCCGCGGTCGGGCCCACGGTGCCTACCTCGACCTGCTGGAGGCATCGTACGGCGATCGCGTCCACGTTTACTGCGACGATCGCAACGAGCGGATCCCGCTGGACCGCCTGCTGGCCGGGCAGCCCCTCGGCACGCATCTGTACGTCTGCGGCCCGCAGGGGATGATGGCCTGGGTGCTCTCTGCAGCGCGTGCCACCGGCTGGCCGGAGGGCAGCCTCCACAGCGAGCGGTTCCTCGCGCCGGCATCCGGCGCCCCGTACGAGGTCACGCTGGCGCTGTCGCGCAAGACGATCCGCGTGACCGAGCACCAGAGCATGCTCGACGCGATCGAGGCGGCCGGCGTGGATGCCCCATACATGTGCCGCGGCGGCGCCTGCGGCGAGTGCGAGACCCCGGTGCTGTCGTGTGCCGGGACCATCCTTCACAACGACGAGTTCCTGTCCGCCGAGGACAAGGCCGCGGGGCGCAAGATCATGCCATGCGTCTCCCGGTTCGAGGGGACGTCCCTCGTGCTCCAGCGCTGACGAGTTTGAGGACGAAAGCGATGACCTCCCCGCCGATCCTGTTCCGGGACGAGACCTTCCGCGACGACTTCACGTTCCGCAACAGCCCGGCCGGTATCCGTCGGTTCCCGTTCCCGTTCCACGAAGATCGGTACATGTACGCGGTCAACATCGAGCCCCACACACCGGGACGAGACGGGACCGCCTACGAACACCTGATCGACGTGGACGAGCACTACGTCGCCGAGATGCGCGACCGGGCCATCGTCCTGGCCGAGGACCCGGGCCGCTGCCAGTCGCTCCCCCACATGACCCTCGCCGGATGGGACCTGCTGGAACTCCTGATGGAGGCGCAGGCCGCGGCGTACCCGGCGCACTTCGAACTCCATCGTGACGGCGACCGCTGGCACTGGATCAATCGCCCCCTCGGCATCGATGACACGTTCACCTTCGGCGACGAGAGGACCCTGCCGTACGGACCCATGGAGTACATCACTCGCCAGAGCCAGGGCGACTTCGTCATCGTGGACCAGCGCGACGGCAACCTCTGGATGGACGCCGGCATGGTCGCGACCCAGGCGGACTCCCGGTCCCGCTCGCCCACGAGCTGGGCGTCTTCGACCGGGCGTTGAAGTTCCTGCTCAACATCCGCCAGGGCCAGCCGGTTCGCCGCCTGAACTGGACCATGACCGTCAATCCACGCCTGGACACGAGCCCGGAGCAATATCCGCGCTGGGGAACGGACCGGACCACGGTCACGCCGGACAACGTCGGGGAGAAGGTCCATCTCCGGGTCGAGCTCCAGAGCTTCTGGCGCCTGCCCCGATCCAACGCGATCGTCTTTCCGATCCGCTGCTACCTGATCAGCATGAACGAGCTCGTCACGATCCCGAAGTGGGGGCGCCGGCTCCACCGCGTCCTCGACACGCTGCCCCGGGAGCTGGCCGACTACAAGGGGATCAGCCGGTACCGGCAGACCACGGTGGACTGGCTGGCCCAGTTCGACGACGGGGCGCCCACCTCAGCGGGCTTCTTTCCGGACTGATCGGCGGCGCGTCCGGAAACCCGGCGGGGCGGCGCACGGCGGCCGCGCAGGCGGCGCGGCGGGCGGCGCGCGGCGAGCCAGCCCATAGGTCGGACGACCGATGCCCGGTGGACGCAGGTTTGTAGACTTTGCCCAGGGGTCGGCTCCCGATGTCGTTGTGGGACGACAACTGGACCACAAATCGGCCTCGGCTGGGCGAGTTCAGGGGCATTGTCGTAAGACCATGCGTCACCAAAGGCAGAATGACGGCCGCATAGTGGCGAGCGGCCTCTTCGGGGCCCTTGCAGGCCCTCTGCCGGGTTGCGCGGGCGTCCGGGAAGGGGCGCGGGCGTCCAGTTGTCGTCTGTGGACGACATTGCGCGACCGGCCGGGCTGGCGCGGCCGGAACGCGCGGCGGAGTGCGCGGCGGGCTTGGGCGGCCGGGAAGCCCGGCCGCGGTGCGGCGGAAGTAGCGCCCGGAAACCCGGGGGCGCGCTTCGGCGTCTGCGGGCCATGCGGGTCACGCGGCAAGACCGCCGCATTCCGCAGCACAACTGGAGCCTTCGATGGAACCCTCCTCGATCTCGATCGCGATTCCCGTTCCGAACGCCCGCGCCCGCTGGCTCGCCGCCGGCATCGCCGTCGGACTCCTCGTCGCCGTGATTGCCGGCCCGTCGCTGGCGCCGCGGACCACCCTCGCCACCGATCCAACCCACCCGCCTGAGCACACGCTCACCGTCGGCGGCACCGGCCGGGTGATCATCAGCCCGGACATCGCCGACCTCCGGCTGGGCGTGACCATCACCGCCGCCACCGTGAAGGCCGCCCGCGATGGCAACGCGACGGCGATGGCCGCGGTCATCGCCAGCCTGAAAGCGCTCGGCATCGCCGACCGCGACATCCAGACCTCGATGCTGTCGCTCAGCCCGGTCTATGACTACTCGACGCACTCGACCCAGCCGAAGCTGACCGGCTACACGCTGGCGAACTCAGTGGCAGTGACGATCCGCGACCTCGACAAGGTCGGGGATGCGATCGACGGCGCGCTCGCCGCCGGCGCCACGAACCTGGACGGCGTCTCCTTCCGGGTCGAGAACCAGGTTGCGGCCGAGAAGCGCGCCCGCGAGGCCGCCATGGCCGAGGCGAAGGCAAAGGCCGAGACGATGGCGTCCGCGGCCGGCATCTCGATCATCGGTGTTGCCTCGATCAGCGAGTCGAGCGCTCCCGTCCCGTGGCCGGTCTACTACGGCGGATACGCCGGCCTGGCCGAAGGTCGCGATGTCGCGACGCCCGTGCAGCCCGGCACCAACGAGATCTTCGTGACGGTTGCCGTGGTCTACCTCATCGGCTGAGGCGCGACCCGGCTCAACGGCTGAGGCGCGACCCGGCTCAACGGCTGAGGCGCGACCCAAACGGCTCGTAGCCGGGCGCCGCCGGCGGCCATGGATGGGCGGCCTCCCATCGCTCGGCGACGTCGAGGAGGAGGCCGTCCGCGTGGCGCGGGCCGGTGACCTGGAAGCCGAATGGGACGCCGTTCGCGGACCGGCCGGCCGGCAACGAGATTGCCGGGTGGCCGGTCACGTTCTGCACCGCGGTCGAGTAGACGTCCGGCGGGAGCATGCCGGGCTCGTGGGCCGGCGTCAGCCGACCGTCCGGGGTCCAGCCCTCGGTTGCGACCGTGGGGGTGAGCAGGAGCCCTGATTCACCGAGCAGCTGGTCCATGCGGCGAACATGCGAGAACCGGCGACGACGGGCCGCCATGTACTCCCCGATCTCCACGGCCAGCCCCATCTCCATGAAGGCGCGCGCGGCCGGGTGCATCAACGCGAGGCCCTGCTCCACGCGCTCTCCGCCGAGCGCGGCCACGTGCTCCGCTGCCGCGAGGATGAACCAGTCCAGGTCCGGGTCCCCGTCTCGGAAAAAGTCGCGGGGATCCATCCAGGTGAGCGGCAGGCCCAGGAGGTCGGCCATGGCCCGAACCGCGTCCTCGAACTGGCGCTGGATGCCGGGCGGCAGTGGCCCGAGGTCGCTGGTTCGATGCGCGGCGAACAGGCGCGTCGGCGGCAGGGTGGCGGCGGTCGCCGCGTGATCTCCCCAGCCGCCCGGGCGCGCGGTGGGATCGCCGGCGACCGGCCCGGCCTCGATCTCCATGAGCAGGCGCAGGTCCGCGACAGACGTGGCGAACGGCCCGAGCGTGGAGAAATCGATCCAGTCGTGCGGCGGCCAGCGGCCGATGACGCCGTGGGTAGGCTTGAGGCCCACGAGCCCGCAGAACGCGGCCGGGATCCGGATGGATCCGCCGCCGTCCGTGGCGGTCGCGATCGGCACGAGGCCCGCGGCAACGGCCGCCGAGGATCCCCCGCTGGACCCGCCGGGGGACCAGTCCGGCGCCCAGGGGTTGCGAGTGGCCCCAAAGAGCAGGTTGTCCGTGAAGCCCTCGGTCGCGAATTCGGGCAGGTTTGTCTTGCCGACGATGATCGCGCCGGCTGCCCGCAGCCGCGCCGGGATGAGCCCGTCCTCGGCCGCCGGCTCGGCGTGCTCGAACAGGCGGGACCCCTGGGTCGTCACCATCCCGGCGACGTCCTCGAGGTCCTTGACGAGCACCGGGACCCCTGCGAGTGGGCCGGGGCGCGTGCCTGCAGTGCCGGCGACCAGCGCGGCGTCTAGCGCCTCGGCCTCGCGGAGAGCCTGCTCCGCGCGCAGCGCGACAACCGAGTTGAGCGCCGGGTCCAGCCTCGCGATCCGCTCGAGCGCCTCCTCGACCATCGCCACGGCCGTCGTCCGGCGGGCCGCGACGGCGGCGGCCACCGTCCGGATCGGCGACGTCGAAGCCGCCGGACCCGCCGTCACCGCGCCCGGCGCGACCCCGCACGCGCAAACAGGCCGAGGTACTCGTACGCGACGTTGGCGGCGGCAAGCGCCGTCAACTCGGCGTGGTCGTACGCCGGGGCGACCTCCACGACGTCGCCACCTACGAAGTCGAGCCCGTCCAGCCCACGCAGGATCGTCTGCAGTTCGCGCGTCGTCAGCCCGCCGGGCTCCGGGGTCCCGGTGCCGGGGGCGTGGGCGGGGTCGAGGACATCGATGTCAACGCTGAGGTAGACCGGATGCCCGGCGAGGCGCTCCCGGATCCGGGCGATGGCCGCGTCCGTGCCGCCGCCGGCGATGTCCGCAGTCGAGACGATCGCGAAGCCCATTCCGGCGTCATCGCTGAAATCGTGGCGCGAATAGACCGGCCCGCGGATCCCGACATGGACGGATCGATCGGGTGCGAACAGGCCCTCCTCGAACGCTCGCCGGAACGGCGTCCCGTGTGTGTACGGGGCGCCGAAGTAGGTGTCCCAGGTGTCGAGGTGGGC
>JACVXW010000143.1 GCA_015661135.1 Chloroflexota bacterium | reverse complement strand
ACGGCGTGGATGGTGGTGGCTGTGGCAACGACCACGAACACCGCGATGACGTTCGTCCAGATCGCGCCGCCGATGGCATCGGCCCGCTCCAGGCCCAGGATGAAGGTGTAGATCCCAAAGAACGGCCGCGCTTCCTCGAAGCGCTTGTCCACCCCGGATTCCCAGCCGAATGCCTCGCAGATCACGAAGGCGGTGGAGATCGGCATGATCGTCGCCGCCAGCACGGACGCCCCGAACAGGCCGATCGCGAAAAGCGCGGTGGACAGCTCCCCAGCGATCGGCCCAAGGGCCCTCGCCGCGTCTTCCGCGGTCTCGATCCGGATGGTGGTGGCTGTGGCAACGACCACGAACACCGCGATGACGTTCGTCCAGATCGCGCCGCCGATGGCATCGGCCCGCTCCAGCCCCAGCTCCTCCTCGCCGATGCCCTTCTCGGCGACGGCGCTCTGGAGGTAGAACTGCATGTACGGCGTGATGGTGGTGCCGACGAGCGCCACCATGAGGAGCAGGACGGCCGGCGAGAGGTCGAGTGACGGGCGCACCAGCGCGGCGCCAACCTCGCCCCAGTCCGGCTCGGCCAGGATCGCCGACGCGATGTAGGCGACGAAGACGACCATCACGGACAGGAACACCCGCTCCACCGTCCGGTAGCTCGCGAACAGGACGAGCGCCCAGATCGAGACGCCGACGATCGGGACCGTGAGCCAGCGTGGCACGCCGAAGATCTCCAGGGCTGCTGCCGCACCCGAGAACTCGGCCACGGTGTTGGCGATGTTCGCGACCAGCAGCACGACCATCGCGAAGACCGTCCAGCGGACCCCGAACCGGTCCCGGATCAGGTCGGACAGGCCCTGGCCCGTGACCACGCCCAGTCGGGCGGCCATCTCCTGGACGATCGCAAGGATGACGATCGTGATCGGGAACAGCCACAGCAGCCCCAGGCCGGTCCTGGCCCCAACGATGCTATAGGTCGCGATGCCGCCGGCGTCGTTGCCGGCGATCCCGGCGATGAGCCCCGGGCCCATGACCGCGAGGAACGCGACGAGGCCGCGCCGACCGCGGAACCGGCCGCGCAATCGCAGCCAGCCGCCCTCGCCACGGATCCGGGCGCCGGCACGCCGCGCGACGGCCGGAAGCTCGCGCGGCACCACCGGGCGCATGACGGATCAGGCCCGGCCGGCGAGGCGGGGGAGGCGCTTGCGCCAGGCGTCGGGGAGGATCGCGTCCATCGCGTCGTCCACGGTCACGATGCCCACGAGCCGGCCGCCCGGGTCCACCACGGGGACGGCGAGCAGGTTGTAGTGGGCCACTACCTCGGCGACCTCGTCCTCGTCCGCCAGGACGCCGACCGTCACCGGCTCGGCGAGCATCACCTCGGCCACCGGCGTCTCGGGCTTTGCGACGATCAGGTCGCGCAGCGACAAGACACCCACGAGCCGCTCGTCGTCGTCCGTGACATAGACGTAGTAGATCGTCTCGGCATCCGGCTCCATCTCGCGCAACCGGTCGATCGCCTCGGCGCAGGTAAGCGCTGCCGGCAGCGAGACGAACTCGGTGGTCATCATCCCGCCGGCCGTGTCCTCGGGGTAGGCGAGCAGCTCGCCCAGCTCCTCGGCCTCGTCTCGCTCCATGAGGGCAAGGATTTCCTCGCGGGACTCGTCGGACAGGTCCGCCACCAGGTCGGCGGCATCGTCGGGCGACATCTCCTCGAGGATGTCCGCGGCCCGGGCGGGATCCAGATCCTCCAGCACCTCCACCTGGGTCTCGGGTTCCATCTCCTCGAAGACGTTGGCGGCCGCCTCGTCATCCAGAGCGGCCAGGACCCCGGCGCGGTCGCGCGGGGCGAGCTGGTCGATGATCGTCGCGAGGTCGGCTGGATGGAGCTCCGCGAGACCGGCATGCGGC
This sequence comes from Chloroflexota bacterium, assembly GCA_015661135.1. Lineage (GTDB taxonomy): Bacteria > Chloroflexota > Limnocylindria > Limnocylindrales > CSP1-4 > UBA5189. The sequence continues at coordinate 4,335 of JACVXW010000143.1, read as the reverse complement.
ACGCGCAGCTTGATCGACGCGATCGAAGTCTCGACCGGATCCACGTCCTCCCAGTCGATGTAGCGCTCGGAGACGGGCAGCCGCAGGTTCCGGGCTACGGTCCGGAAGCCGCGCTCCAGGCCCAGGCGCCGCATCAGGCCCGCGGCGCCCACGTCCACGGCCACGAGGTGCAGCCGACCCTCGATCTCGTCCAGGCGAAGGTCATTGACCCGGACCACCTAGCCGGCCGCATCCAGGTGGTCTACCGAGGACCAAGGGAGGAAGATCCGCCGGCGATCGGTCTCCACGACGAGGCCGGTCACGGGCGGATAGCGATCGCCCACGGCCACGATCAGGTCGGCGACCTTGCCGATCGACTCGCCGTTGCTGTCGAGCACGGGCCGGCCGATCGCCTGGCTCAGGTACAGCATCTGCCACCTCACGGGCGGTCCGACCGCCGCCGGGGTGGCACGGGCCCCTGGAGGGCCGCGGGTCACGCGCGAACGGCGGGCTGGACCGATGTGGCGGGCGCGCGCTTGGCGCCCGCGGGACTTGGTCCGGTCTCCACGATGGGAGCGATCCTCCGAAGCGGTCTGAACGGCTCGGGCGCAGCGTCGCCAAAGGCGGAAGCGCGGGGAGCCGGCGCCGAGTGTAGTGCTGACGCGGAGCATGGTCAACGCGACCCGGCGACCGGGTAAGCGCACACATCCCAACGTCTGTGCCGGGCACGGACCGCCCGAACTGCCGCGGCTTCGTGGCCAACGCTCCCCCCGGGAGCACTCGCCAGGTCCAGGCGGCGGTAGAGCCCGCCCGGGTACCCGACGGGGCGCATCTCCCGGCCTGGCCACGCTCGACGCCCGCGCCGCGACCGGGAAATCCGGTGGATCTCGGCGTTCGTGGCTGCCGTCGGCGGCTGGCGACCCGCGCAGTGCTCCGGGGGCGGTCGCAAGCCAAGGATTGCCGGGGGCGCACGGGAAACGGGATGCATCCGGCGACCGGTACTTTCGGCGACGCCACCGGGACCTTTGACGGCTGCCGGTTGCACAGCGAGCCTGCCACGCTGCCCACGTGCGCGCGCAGGGAACCTCCGTTCGGGAGGCCGTGGCCGGGTCCGGCCACGGTCGTGCCGCGCAGCGTCCCGGCCCAGGTGGCCCGTCTGAACTCGCCCGTCTGACCGCGCGGTATCGCGGCCTCCTGGACATCGCCGAGCGGCTCTCGGCGTCGTTCGATCGAGCGGAGATCCATCGCACGATCGTCGAGGCAGTCGTGGCCCTCGTCGGCGCCGACGCGGTCATGCTCCGACGAAATCGCGGCGATCGGCTGGAGCTCGTCGATTCGTCCGGGCTCGATCCGATCGTCGTGGCGAGCATGCCGCCATTGCCCACGAGCGCCGGATGGGTCAAGGACGTAGCCGCGGGAGGGCGCGCCTGGGTCTGCGACGACGTGGAGAAACTCCCCGACGCGCAGCGAGTGATCCGCTTCGGGACCTGGCTACCGGTCCGGGGCGACGTCTTCGTACCGCTCGTCCACGCCGGCCGGCTCATCGGATCGCTGACCGCCGCGACGCTCAAGCCGCGCCACTGGACCGACGAGGACGTCGAAATCATGACCGCGCTCGGCGGCCACGCCGCTCTCGCGCTCCGGAACGCGGACCTGTTCGAGCGGCTCGAAGCGCGGGCGGCGCAGCTGGCCGTCGTCCAGTCCGCGTCGGCCAGGATGAACTCGGCCAAGACGGTGGAGGCGGTGGGGAGGGCCATCGTCGAGGAAGTCGGCCCGATCGTCGACTACCACAACGCCCGGGTCTACCTCCTGGAGCCGCCTGACGACGTGGTCCCGATCGCTTTCGAGGGCAAGGTCGGCGAGTACGAGATCGTCGACTGGGGCGTCCTCCGGGTGAAGGTCGGTGAGGGCTTCACCGGCTGGGTCGCCGAGCACGGAACGCCCCTCTGCATCGCGGATGCCAACGACGATCCGCGCGGCTCGCAGATCCCGGGCACGGACGCAGTAGCGGAGTCCATGCTCGTCGTGCCGATGCGCCACGACGACAGGGTGATCGGGGTCATCACCCTCTCCAAGCTCGGCGTCGGGCAGTTCGATGAAGATGACCTCCAGGTCCTCTCGATCCTCGCCGATCAGGCGGCCACCGCCGTGGAGTCCGCGCGCCTCCTGACGCAGACCGAGTCGATGGCGGCGGAACTGCGGCGGCTCCTCGAGATGAGCCAGGAGCTTTCCCAGACGCTGGACCCGATACAGGTCGGCGCGGTCATCGCGCGTCACATCGCCGGCGCGCTCGGCGTTGATGCGTGCGCGATCAGTTCCTGGGATGTAGCCGGGGATCGGATCGTCTCGCTCGGCGAGCACCCTGATCGCGGGCAGGTGCTCGCTCACCCGACCTATGACCTCCGTGAATTCCCGGCCACCCGCCGCGTCCTCGAGAGCCAGGTCGCGGAGATCGTTGATGTCGAGCAGCCCGACGCTGACGCGGCCGAGGCGGCGCTCCTGCGTGAGCTTGGCTTCCGGGTCCTGGCGATGGTTCCGCTGGTGGCCAAGGGCCAGTCGGTCGGCCTCGTCGAGCTCATGTCGGTAGGGTTGGTGCCGTTCGACGAGCCGCGCCTCGCCCTCGCGCGGACGATGGCGAACGAGGCCGCAATGGCCCTCGAGAACGCGCGCCTGTACGAAGCCGCCCGCGCCCTCGCGGACCGCGATCCCTTGACCGGGTTCTTCAACCACCGCTTCCTGTACGAGCGGCTCGGCGAGGAGGTCGTCCGCGCCCGCCGAAGCCGCCGCCCGCTGAGCCTCCTGATGCTTGACGTCGATGACTTCAAGCTGGTCAACGACACGTTCGGGCACCAGTTCGGCGACCGCTGCCTGGTCCATCTCGCCGAGGTCGTGCGGTCCACGCTCCGGACTTCGGATGTACCGGCGCGGTATGGCGGCGACGAGTTCGCGGTGGTCCTGCCGGAGGCGGACGAGGCTGCCGCGGCCGCCGTCGCCGAGCGGATCATGGATGAGCTGGCCCGTAGCCCGCTGCAGGCCGATGGTCGAGGCCCGGTGCCGGTCAGCGTCTCGATCGGCGTGGCGACGATCGGTCCGGAGGTGCGATCGCCGGCCGATCTCGTGAGCGCGGCGGACACTTCCATGTATGCGGCGAAGGCCCGCGGCCTGGAAGCCGGCCTGGAGTTCGACCGCATCGCGGAAGAGATCGGCTCCGGGGGCGCCCCGTACGGAAGTACCATGCCGGGATAGGACTCCCGTACCACCCCGGTGCTGGACGCGAAGGCGTCGCCGGGAGCATGATCCCGGCGAGTGAATGCCGGGACGCCTCGACCATACCGCCCGCCGGAGGAGGACCGTCCCATCCGACGGACGTGGTGGACCCTCTCCCTTGCGCTCCTGGCCCTCGCGTTCATCACCGGCGTCCGGGCCGGAACGTCCGGTGACGCCCTGGACTGGATCCCGTTCCTCGCCGTAGGGCTGGCCGCCGCAGCCGCGTTCCTGCACCGTCGCGCCGTTGCCCGCCTCGAGGCGCGAGAGCGGCTCGAGACGGAGAACTTCGCCCGGATCCTCCAGGGCCTGTCGCGTTCCGTCTCTGTCGATGCGATCGTCGGTGCGATCGTTGACGATCTCGCCGAGGGCACCGGTGCAGACCATGTCGTCGTGGTGCGGCGCCGGCCAGAGGGAAGGGCGCTCGAAGCGACGCTCATGACGCGGCGAGACGGGGTGCCGAACTCCACGACGGTCCTGCCACTGACAGACCTGGAATCGCCGGTGGACCTCGGTCCGCCGCCCGCGATCCCGGTCCCGGTGTCTGCATCCGATCGGCAGGCCGATCAGACGCTCGTCGCGGTCGGCATCGGCGGGCGGGCGGAGATCGAGGATGGACTCTCGATCGCTGGCAATCGTGGGCCGGGACTGGCGGTCGGCCCTGGAGCGCTACACAGTCCTGTGTCGAGCGCAGCGTCGCGTGTGCCGTCGAGCGAACTGGCCCGTGGCTCGCATGCCCACCGCGTGGGTTCGCCGTCACGGTCCGTATCCGCCGTCCTTGTCGCCCGCCGGGTCGCCCACGGCACGAGCGCGTGGCTTGCAACTGTTCTGGACGATCTCGGCGTGGCGCACGGGCTGCATCCCGACGGCCCGGCCGTCATCCCGGTATCAGAGGTGGTGGGATCCGGCGCGTCCGCGGTGACGGCCGAGCGGATCGCAGAACGCGTCCGGCGGGTGTACGGCCTCAGCCACACGCTCGCGGCCCCGCTCCAGACCGAGACGGGCGTTGTCGGGGCCATCGTCCTCTCGCGGCGGGATCGCGTTGCCTGGCCCGTGGCAGCCCGGCGCCTGCTGGATGGTTCGGCGAACGAG
>JACVXW010000142.1 GCA_015661135.1 Chloroflexota bacterium | reverse complement strand
GATCAGTCTCTAGCGCGCTCGCTCTCGCCAGTTCGTGCCGCCCAGCGGCGTTCCCGGCAGCCGCTGGTAGGCCTCGCCGGTGGACAGGTCCACCTGGTCGATCCCCCGCAGATAGAAGCGGTTCACGAGGGCGACATCTTCCGGCGCGTCCGTCTCGAGGATCGTGTCCCCGATCGTCACGGTCGGATTGGTGACCGCGACGAACATCTGGGTCGACCGATCCAGCAGGCCGTCGGGTTCCGATCCGGGATACATGTGAATCGTCCCCACGACACGGAACGGCGGGGCGTTGAGGGCCACGTCGAACGAGACCTTGTGGATCCGATGAGCAGCCCGCTCATCTTCGTCGGTGGTCGCAAGCGTCTCCGGCCCCGCCATCACCACGATGAGATCGTAGGGGTCCACCGTCTTGATGCCCGGCGCCGGCTCGAAGTTGGCGTCGCCGTCTGCGGGCGCCCAGGTGACGTCCACCAGGGCGATCGCCTCGCGCTTGTTCAGGGTGTCGAGGAGCCGCCCGGTGATCGCCATCGAGCCCCGGAGTCGCCATTCCTCGGTGAGCCCGAAGAAGCGGATAGCGCGCTCCCGCGCGGCATCCGCGGCAGCAACGGCGATCCCGCCTGACGGCTGGTCCGCCTCCGACTTCCTGCGTCCGAACCCGAACGGCATGGCGCCCTAAGCCCCCTACTCCTCCGAGCGACCTGTGTTGTCCCTGATCGTATCCACAACCGTCGCATCCGCAAGTGTCGTCGTGTCGCCGAGGGCCCGTCCCTCGGCGATGTCGCGGAGCAGGCGACGCATGATCTTGCCCGAACGCGTCTTGGGGAGGTCCGGCACGAACATCAGGTGCTTCGGTCGGGCGATCGGCCCGATCACGTAGGCGACGTGCTCCCGGAGCTGGACCGCGAGCGCGTCGGTCGGCTCCTGGCCGACCTTGAGGATGACGAACGCGAAGATCGCCTGTCCGGAAACCTCGTCCTTCGCGCCGACGACCGCCGCTTCCGCCACGGAGGTGTGATCGACGAGGGCCGACTCGACTTCCGTGGTGCTCAGCCGATGGCCGGCCACGTTCATGACGTCATCCACGCGGCCGAGGAGCCAGTAGTAACCCTCCTCGTCCCGCTTCGCACCGTCGCCGGCGAAGTACATGCCGGGGAAGCGGCTCCAGTAGGTCTCCCGGTAGCGCTCCGGATCACCGTAGATCCCGCGGAGCATGGCGGGCCACGGCCGCTTCAGGACCAGGTAGCCGCCGCCCCCGAACGGCACGGAGGCACCGTCCCCGTCCACGACGTCGGCCTCGATCCCGGGGAACGGGAACGTTGCGGACCCCGGCTTGGTGGTCGTGACACCGGGCAGCGGGGTCATGAGGATCATCCCCGTCTCGGTCTGCCACCACGTGTCGACGATCGGCGCGCGGCCACCGCCGACATGCTCGTGATACCAGAGCCAGGCTTCAGGGTTGATCGGCTCGCCGACCGAGCCGAGAACCCGGAGTGACGAGAGATCGTGAGCCGCCGGGTGCTGGGGTCCCTGCTTCATGAAGGCCCGGATTGCAGTCGGGGCCATGTACAGGATGGAGACCCGGTAGCGCTCGACGATCTCCCACCAGCGCTGCCATGTGGGCGTGTCCGGCGCGCCCTCGTACATGACGCCGGTGGCGGCGTTCGCGAGCGGCCCGTAGACGATGTAGCTGTGGCCGGTCACCCAGCCGATGTCCGCGGCGCACCAGTACACGTCGTCCGGCTTCAGGTCGAAGATCATCTCGTGGGTGAAGCTCGTTCCGAGGAGGTAGCCCGCGGTCGTATGCAGGATGCCCTTGGGCTTGGCCGTGGTGCCCGAGGTGTACAGCAGGTAGAGCATGTGCTCGGAATCGACCGGCACGGGCGGGCAGTCGGCCGACTGGCGCTCCACGATCTCGTGCCACCAGTGGTCGCGGAACGGGACCATGTGAACGCCGTGGCCCAGGCGGTTCACCACGATCGCGTGCTCGATGCTCGGGGTGGACGCCATCGCCTCGTCGGCGTGGTGCTTGAGGCCGACCTCCTTGCCCCGCCGATAGCCGCCGTCGGCGGTGATGAGAACCTTGGCCCCGCAGTCGTTGATCCGGCCCGAGAGGGCTTCTGCGGAGAAGCCGCCGAAGACCACCGTGTGGGGCGCGCCGATCCGGGCGCAGGCGAGCATCGCGATCGGGAGTTCGGGGATCATCGGCATGTAGATCGCGACGCGGTCGCCCTTCTCTACGCCGAGCTCCTTCAGGGCGTTGGCGGTCTTGCCGACCTCGCGGAGCAGATCCGCGTAGGTCAGGGTCCGGGTGTCGCCCGGCTCGCCGATCCAGTGGTACGCGACCTTGTCCCCGAGGCCCGCATCCACGTGCCGGTCGAGGCAGTTGTAGGCGACGTTCAGTTCGCCGCCGACGAACCACTTCGCGAACGGCAGGTCCCACTCCAACGTCGTCTCGAACGGCTTGGTCCAGCTGATCCGCTCGCGGGCGAGCCGCTCCCAGAACGCGACATAGTCCGCCTCCGCATCCGCATACAGTTCGGGCTTGGCGTTCGCCTGGGCGACGAATTCCGGTGAGGGCGGAAAGGTCCGCCGCTCGACCATGAGGTTCTCGATGGCGGGCTGGGATCCCGCAGTGGGTTCAGCGCTCACTGACGACTCCGGCCTCCTGGTGTCCACGCGGGTCCCGCTGCGGCGTCGGGGTCCCACGCGCATCGTAGCGCCCCATCGGTAGCCCGGCGACCTGACTCCTCGAACGCTCGCGACGTCACTCGTCCGGGGCGAGGTCCTCGTCGGTCGGCCCCATGGCCGTTGCCTCGGACGGCGCGGCGATTGCGGTCGTCTCGCGGGCCAGGACGACGCGCTGGGGCCGGGGGATCTCGATCCCGTTCGCCTTGAAGGCGACGAGGAGGCGCTTGCGAAGCTCGCCGGCCGCCGACCACTGCTCGGTCGCCCGGACGGTACCCAGGATCTTGAGCGTGACACCGTACTCGGCGAGCGCCGCGACCCTGTCCACGCGCGGCGTCTCGAGGATCCGTCGCTTCCAGGCTGGGTCGGACGCCATCTCCCGGCCGACCGCGTCCACGACCTCGATTGCCCGGTCGATGTCCGTGCCGTACGCAACCGTCACGTCCTGGTTGATCCTGGACCAGACCCGGGTCAGGTTGCTGGCCACTGCGATCTCGCCGTTCGGAACGGTATGGACGACGCCATCGAGATCGCGCAGCGTCGTCCGGCGGAGGCTGAAGTCCTCCACCGTGCCGGATACGCCGCCGATGCGGACGACATCACCCTTGCTGAACTGGTTCTCGATGAGGATTAGGGCGCCGTTCAGGTAGTCCTTCACGAGGTGCTGGGCACCGAACCCGACCGCGACACCGACGATCCCGAGCCCGGCCACCGCGGGCCCGATGTCCAGGCCGATTGATCGCAGGATCATGAGGCCGGCGATGATCACCACGAAGAACTGGAGGACGTTGCCGGCCAGTTGGTCCAGCGTGCCCATCCGCTTCTGGAGCTCCACGGCGGACAGTTCCTGAGCCGTCCCCTCGGTCGCCTCGCGGTCCATCAGCGCCTTGACGACACCGCGGACGAACAGCCGCGACGCGCGGATCAGCGTGAGCGCGACAACGATGACGATGAGGATCGGGAGTACGCGATCGCCGAGCAGCGGCACGATGTCGCTCCACGGGGCCTTGGAAAAGTCCGGCATCGATTCGAGAGTAGCCGAAACGGCGTGACACGCGGGCCGTCCCCGGAGGTATCGCCCTGGAGCTTCGGCCTGTGCGGGTGAGGCACAATTCGACGGCCATCGCGGGGTGGAGGGTCAAGCGGTGGCGGATCTGACCGTGTCGCGACGCAGTTCATGGCGGGATCGTGGGTCACGGCCACGCGCACGAGGGATCGGCGGAGATGCGTCCAGTGGACCCGCGTTCAACGCCAGAATTGTGCGTCCGAAACACACGACTCGGCCGCGTTGGGTTTCGCGGCGCCCGCGCCCGGCCGCGTCGGCTGTGCGAGCGGTTCGCGGCGCCCGCGCCGCCCGGCCGCGGCGCCTGTGCGAGCGGGTTCGTGGCGCCCGCGCCCGGCCGTGGGCGCCTGTGCGATACGGCCGCGGCGC
>JACVXW010000024.1 GCA_015661135.1 Chloroflexota bacterium | reverse complement strand
GCACGTCGTGATCGAGGAAAAACTTGAAGGGGAAGAATTCAGCCTGATGTCTTTAACAGTTCATGGATACGGAATCATGCGCCTCAATGTTATGGCTGGAGCACAGGAAATGGTCCCGGGTGCGGGTAGGCGGAGGGTTCAGGTGCGCCCACGCACCGGACAGTGGCCCCACGGTGCTGCGCGACGACCATGACCAGCACGGTTTTGGTTGACACGACCAGAACCCTGCCGTAAGATATGAGTCATGACGACAAGAACAGGCTCCTTGAAGAACTCCAAAGGGCTCAGGCGATCCCTGCGACTTCCGCCAAACTGGCTCGCGCGCGTCGCGTCAGGGGCGCACCGAGCCGTCCACTTCGCCTCAGGCAACCGGTTGGGCCCCCGAGGTGCGACCGCAGGTCACCCGGACCTGACTCGACTGTGGACGAACGGACGCCACACGGTCCGAGAGCGACTTGCCATACCGGGCGACCTGGAGGGCGGTTCGGACCTGCTCCTCGTCGACATGAGGGGACCGGCCGATCCCTCACGGTTGCCCGACCTGCACGGATACACCCTCATCGCATGGCGATGACGAACTCGACCTGGCCTGTTCACAGGTTTGGCGGAGATCGTCTTCCTGGCGTGGCTCCTCATCAAAGGTGTGAACGTCGAACGATGGAATCGACGCGCGGCCGGGTCCGCTGCCCAGTCAGTTCTGGTTGACACGACCCGAACCGGTGGGTAGTGTAAGAGTCGTGACGACCAGAACAGGACCCGAGGACGCGCCCCCGGCCTACGACCCCTCCCGGTTCCCGGCCTTCGCGGTGACGGTGGACGTGGTCATCCTGACCATGGTCAACGCGACCTTGAAGGTGCTGCTCGTGCGTCGCGGAGAGGCGCCGTTCCAGGGGATGTGGGCGATCCCAGGCGGGTTCAAACGCCCGAACGAGACGCTGGACGGTGCGGCGAAGCGGGAACTGGCGGAGGAGACCGGCGTCGATGCCGCCAGCCTGCTGACCCAGTTCGGGGCGTACGGCGACCCCGGGCGAGACCCGCGGATGAACGTCGTGACGGTCGGGTACCTCGCGGTACTGCGCGACGTAGGGGCGATCGTCGCGGGCACGGACGCCGCCGACGCCGCCCTGTTTCCAGTCTCCGACGTGCTCAACGAGACGCTCGAGCTGGCGTTCGATCACCAGCGCATCGTCCGCGATGCCATCGATCGCGTCCGCGTTGAGCTCGAGGTCACGGGCATCGCCACGGCGTTCGTTGGAACGACCTTCACCCTGGCCGAGCTGCGGACCGTGTATGAGGCGATCTGGGGCGTCCAGCTCGACGCGGCGAACTTCCGGCGCAGCGTCGTGTCGGATGACGGGTGGGTGATCCCGACGGGAGGCCGGGCTCGGCCGGGCCCGGCGGGCGGCAGGCCCGCGGAGCTCTATCAGGCGGGGCGAGCGTGGCGCCACGGTGGTCCGATCCATCGGTCTCCCGCGGGCCGACGGGACGAGGTGACCCGATGAGAGCCGCGGTCCAGGATCGGTACGGGTCTCCGGAAGTCCTCCGCGTCGAGGACGTCGAGCGGCCGGTGCCTACCGACGACCAGGTCCTCGTCAGGATCCACGCGACGACGGTCACCCAGACCGACACCCACGCCCGCGCGGCACGTCCGATCTTCTGGCGCTTCCTCTTCGGCTTCCGACGGCCGAGGTTTCGGACGCTCGGCGTGGAGCTGGCCGGCGAGGTCGAGGCCGTCGGCGCCGCCGTGAGTGACTTCAAGGTCGGTGATCACGTCTTCGGCAGCGCGCCCGCCTTCGGCAGCGCGTCCGCCTTCGGCGCCCACGCGGAGTTCATCTGCCTTCGGGCGCGTGGCCCGCTGGCGCACAAGCCTGCCGGCACCAGCTTCGAAGAGGCAGCGGCCGTCTGTGACGGGGGGACCCAGGGGCTGGCGGCCCTCCGGGCCGCGGATCTCCGCGCGGGCCAGCGGATCGTCATCTACGGCGCGTCGGGTTCCCTCGGCACGGCGGCGGTGCAGCTCGCCAAGCATCTGGGCGCCCATGTCACGGCCGTCTGCAACACGCGGAATGTCGAACTCGTTCGCTCGCTTGGGGCCGACGAGGTCGTCGACTACACGCGGGAGGACTTCAGGAAGAACGGCCAGACGTACGACGCGATCATCGATGCCGTCGGCAAGTACTCGTTCCTGCGTGCCCGCCCGGCCCTGAAGCCCGGCGGGGTTTACGTCCCCACGGACCTGGGCCCGTTCATGCTCGAGACGATGGTGATGCTGCTCGCGACGCGGTGGGTGGGCAGGAGGCGGGTGAAGTTTTCGGCGGCGGGGCCGAGCAGGCCCGACGTCCTCGTCCTCAAGGAACTCATCGAGGCCGGGAAGTACCGCCCTGTCATCGACCGGGTCTACCCACTGGAACAGGTGGCCGACGCGCACAGGTATGTCGAGACCTGGCAGAAGACCGGCAACGTGGTCATCTCGGTCATCGACAGCGGCGCGCGATGAGGGCGATCGTCCGCTCCACCTACGGCTCGCCCGAAGTGATCGAGCTTCGAGACATCGAGGTGCCGGTGCTCACCGACGATGGCGTGTTGGTGCGAGTTCAGGCCGCGTCGGTGAACCGGGTGGACTGGTACTCGATGACCGGCACGCCGTTGGTCGGCCGTGTGGGATCGGGCCTGCTCAAGCCAAAGGGGGAAGGGCTGGGCACCGATTTTGCGGGGACCGTGGAAGCCGTCGGCAAGGATGTCTCGCTGTTTCGGCCTGGTGACGTCGTGTTCGGCGGGAGAGACGGGGCCTTTGCCGAGTACGTATGCGTTCGAGAGAGCCGAGCCATCGTCCCCATGCCGGCAGGCGTGACCTTCGAGGAGGCGGCGGCCGTGCCGGTGGCGGCGCTCACCGCCCTCCAGGGCCTGCGCGACAAGGGGCAGATCGTGCGGGGCCAACACGTCCTGATCAACGGCGCGTCGGGCGGCGTTGGCACGTTCGCGGTGCAGATCGCCAAGGCGTTCGGGGCCGAGGTGACCGGCGTCTGCAGCACCGGGAATGTCGACCTCGTGCGATCCATCGGCGCGGATCACGTGATCGACTACACGCGGGAGGACTTCACCCGGTCTGACCGACGCTACGACCTGCTGCTCGATGTCGCCGGGAGCAGGCCATGGTCGGCCTGCCGGCGTGTCCTCAACCCGCAGGCAACCCTGGTCCTCGTTGGAGCCCCGAAGGGCAGCCGCCTGTTCGGACCGTTGGGCCATGTCGCCAGGGTCCAGCTGGCTGCGTTCCGGAGCCGCCGGAAGGTCGTCTTCTTTATCGCGAGGTTCGACAAGGCGGACCTGGCGATCCTGGCAGAGCTTCTGGCGGCGCGGACGGTGGTTCCTGTGATCGACAGGCGCTACGAGTTGAGCCAGACCGCCGAGGCACTCCGGTACCTGGGAGAAGGGCATGCCCGCGGGAAGATCGTCCTCTCCGTCTGAGGTCCCGGCGGCACCTGCACCGGCCCAGAAGATGCGAGCTGTCGTCCACGACCGGTACGGGGGTCCGGACGTTCTGCGACTCGTGGAGGTCGAGCGGCCCACACCCGGGAACGATGAGGTCCTCGTCCGGATCCACGCCACGACGGTCACGCGGACCGACTGCGGGCTTCGCAGCGCCGACTACGTCTTCAGCCGGCTCTTCACCGGTCTCCTCCGCCCGAAGCGGAAGATCCTCGGGTTTGAGCTGGCCGGTGAGGTCGAGGCTGTCGGCGCGGCCGTCACCGAGTTTCGCGTGGGCGACCGCGTCTTCGGCGTCAAGGGCTTCGGCGCCCACGCAGAGTTCGTCTGCATCCGGGAGACCGCACCGCTGGCCCACATGCCGACCGGCATGAGCTTCGATGAGGCGGCCGCCGTCTGCGACGGAGCTGCACTGGCCCTGGCCTGTCTCCGGAAAGCAGACCTGCGCGCGGGGCAGAGCATCCTCGTCTACGGCGCCTCCGGATCGGTTGGCACCGCGGCCGTGCAGCTGGCCAGCTACTACGGCCTCGACGTCACCGCGGTGTGCAGCACGACGAGCGATGGGCTCGTGCGTTCGCTCGGAGCCGACCGGGTCATCGACTACACGCAGGCCGACTTCACGAAGCGCGGCGAGACGTACGAGATCATCCTCGACGCGGTCGGCAAGCTCTCGTTCTGGCGGTGCCGAGGTTCACTGAAGCCGGGCGGGACATACGTTGGAACCGATGGGTTGCGCAACCTGCTCCTCGCCCCCCTGGTCCGGTGGATCTGGAAGAAGTCGGTCACGCTCGGGATCACCAGATACTCGAGGCAGGACGTCCGCTTCGTCAAGGAGTTGATCGAGGCCGGGAGGTACCGGGCGGTCATCGACCGACGGTACCCGCTGGAGCAGGTGATCGAGGCGACCAGGTACGTCGAGACCGGGCAGAAGACCGGGAATGTCGTCCTGACGGTCGGGCACGACCAGCGGGCCTGAGTCGACGCACCCGCCGGCTCGCGTCAGGCTTCGCCGCGACGGGCCTTGCGAATCTGGTCGGCGTGATCGTGGGTGTGGCCCGAATAGATCTCGAACCACTCCTCGACGGAGTAGGCGCCGGACTCGCTGTGCGAACCGGATCTCGCCCACTCGTCCGCGGTGAGTGACTCCAGGAGTTGCAGGCTGGCCGTCCGGACGGCCCGGACGACGGCGCGCGAGGCCTCGATCGGCCGGTCGTAGTGCAGCCGGCGCGCCCATTCCGGCTCGTCGTAGCCCTGGATGACCGGCCGGTCATCCGCGATCAGACGACGCAGACGGATGTACGCCATGGATTCGCTGTCGGCGAGGTGGTGGACGATTTGCCGGGCCGTCCAGCCCCCGGCCGGCTGGGGTCGGTCCATGTCGGCGTCCGTGGCGCCGGCGAGGGCGTCATCGAGGTCGGTCAGCGCGGAGCGGTAGCGGTCAAGCTGCGGCTGTCGGTCCATGGGGCCATTGTGACACTCGAGGGCGCGTGCCGGCCGAGCCGGGAATCGACGACGCCGGGCTGTTCGGCCCGGCGTCGAGGTGCCGCGTTGGGGCGCGACGATCAGTCGTCCGTCTCGCTGGACTCGTCGTCGCTGTCGCTCGCGTCCCCGTCGTCCGTGTCGCTCTCTTCTGCGTCATCGGTGTCGTTCTCGTCGGCGTCGTCGGTGTCTTCGCCCTGCGCGTCTTCGTCCTGGTCGCCATCCTCAGCCTGGAGCAGCGACTCGAGCTCGCCCGCCTCGTCCGCGTCAGCTCCGTTGAGCTCGGCGGCCGGCAGCGCCTGGCGCGGGGAGTCCGCGACCGAGATTCGCTGGCCTGCCAGTGCCGGGGCGACGACCAGCGCAAGGATCATCAGGCTGCCGATCAGGACCGCGATACGACGCCTGGTCCGTGTCGTCGTGGATTCCTTGTCCATCCGGGTCGATTCCTCCCTGCCGTTGGCCCGCCCTGTGCGCTGCCGTCAGTAGCTTGAGCGAGTGATGCGCCTCAATGTTTCGGACGGAGCACACGAAATGGTCCCGGGTGCCGGTCGGCGGAAGGTTCAGGTGCGCCGAGGCACCGGACTCGCCAGGTCGCCATATCGGCCGGACGGCGGGGCGGGCGATCAGAGGCGGGCGAGCTCGAGACCGAGCCGGCGCAGGCCCAGCGGTCCGAGGGCGAGGGCTCGAGCGTGCCAGCCCTTGCGGTCGAATTCGCGCCCGTCGGCCGCGGCCGCGGACTTCGCCGCCTGGCGTCCGGCGAGCCAGGTGCGCTCACCGAGCTTGTAGGCGGTGGCCTGGCTCGGCCAGGAGAGGTACCGGAGTACCTCGGACTCGGCCTTGTCGTGGTCCATGCCGCCGGCACGGACGATGAAGTCGATGGCCCCGTCATAGGTCCAGGCCGCACCGGCTTGCCCGTCCCAGCCCGGAAAGAGCGCGGCCGCGGCAGCCGGGATGGGACGATCGGTGTGCAGCCCGATGTCGGCGACCACGCGCGCGGCCCGGAACGCATGGGCGCACAGGAACCCGAGGCGCGTGTCCGGGGTCCGGAACCAGCCGAGCTCGTCCATCAGGCGCTCGGAGTAGAGCGCCCAGCCCTCTCCGTGTGCTGACACGAACCCGAGCTTCTGGGCCCGTGTCATTGGCACCAGCCGGATCGTCGCCCCCTGGAGGTGGTGGCCCGGTACCGCCTCGTGGTAGACGGTGCTGACCTCGTCCCACATCGGAAAGCGGGTCCGCCCGACCGTGGGGAACCAGGTCTGCCCGGGCCGGCTGAGGTCCTCGGAGGGAGACGTGTAGTAGGCGGCCGCGGCGCTCCCCTCGGGAGGGATCCGGACGTCGCAACGGCGGATCGAGGCGTGGATGTCGAATTCTCGGCCGTCGAGGCCATCGATCGCCTCATCCGTCATCGCCTGGAGCCAGTCCCGATACGCGTCGACGCCGTGGACGCAGCGCGCTGGATCCGTGATGAGCAGCTCGCGGACCGCCAGGAACGAGGCGCCGGGGAGGATCTTTGCGCACTCCTTCGCCTTCTCCGTCTCGAGGCGAGCCAGTTCCTCCCAGCCCCACTGATATGCCTCTTCCAGGTCCAGGTCCGTGCCGAGCAGGTATCGCGCCCAGGCCTGGTAGCGCTCGTCGCCCGATGCGTCCAACTCGGTGGCGCGCGGCGCGTACTCGTGCCGGAGCCATGTCGAGAGGCCGCCGTAGGCGTTGCCCGCGTCGCGCGCGGCGAGGCCAAGTTCGGCACGAAGGCGGTCATCGACGCCAGGCGTCGCGGCGGCGCCCTGGACGAAAGTGGCGAACCAGCCGCCGTCGCCACTCCCCGCCCACGTGGCGCATTGATCGGCAACGACGATCGCCTGGCGTCGCGCGGCCGGCCGACCGTTGGCGAGGCCGAGTTCCAGCGACGCGCGGTAACCGGCCATTGCCGCGGGCACGGCGCGGAGGCGGGCGCCGATGTTCGCCCAGCCCTCGGGGGTGGAGCGGTCCATCAGGTCGAAGACGGACCGCGTGCTCGCGGGCGGTCCGACGATGTTGCTTAGCATCCGCTCCCGCTCGCCGACCTCGAGGACGCCCAGCTCGCCGCCGATCGCGTCCGCGAGGAAACCGGCGCCGAGACGCTCCGCCTGGTCGCCGGGCGCGTCCGCGACGGCGAGGCTGTCGAGTGTCCGCTGGAGGAGCGCGCGGAGCGCCTCGAAGCCGGCCGGCGAGTAGTCGGTCAGGCGGGTGGGGTCGGACGCGACCCCCCAGCGTTCGCCTCGAACTGGATCGAGTGCCGCGACTTCGTCGATATAGCGGCTGGAGATCTCGCTGATGGTCGGCATCGTCTCCCTCGGAATCCTTGCTGTCGGTCCGAGCCTACCCGAGCGGCCGGCGCGGCGGCGAGCGTTCCGGCGCGGCGGCGAGCGTTCCGGCGCGGCGGCGAGCGTTCCGGCGCGGCAAGGCGCCCGGCATGGCGGCGGGCGGGCGCGGGCGGGCGGCGGGCATTGCGCCATTTACTCCTGGCATGCGTATTGGGCGGGCCGCGGGCGCCCGAGGAGGGGTCCCGCCGTCAACGAGGGCACTCAATTGAGTTCAGCGGACCCGGCTGGCGCGGCACCGGCGTGTCGGAAGGCCGCAAAACCGCGCCTAACACTCATGCCATGCGTATCTGGCATGAGCCACGGGGCGGGCCATGTCGGCGGGGCGGGATCCCCTCCGCGGGCCGCCGCTACCCTGCGGCGATCTGCGCCAGGTGTTCCTCGTCGTGGTCGAGGGCAATCTGGAGGAGGGCTGCGACGTCGAGGAGGCCGAACGTCTCATGGCGGCCGACCTTTGCCCAGCCCGCGTAGTCGAGGGCGTCAAGTCGGGCGATCGTGGCCGCGCGCCGTTCGCCGAACACTGCCACGGCGCCGGCAAACGTCTCGCCGCCGGCGCCGGCCCACGGCCCGGGTTCCACCCACGCCCAGTGGGGAAACGCGTCGGCGACGAGCGCGTCGAGGCGAGGGTGCCAGACCTCTTCGTCCACCGCCGCGAGATGGAGGACGACCTCGCGCGCCGACCATTCGCCGGGCGCCGGGGGCAGATCCGGCGAGCGGGCGGCAGCCGCGGCCAGCGCAGCCGCCCTGGCCGGAGCTCCGGCCAGGGAATCGCGGAGGCCTCGCTGGGTGGGCGTCACTCCCGGACCGCGCGCGTCACGCCGGATCCACGAGTGCGCCGAGGTACTCCCGTCGCCAGGCCTCCGTGGCGGGGACCTGGTTGAAGGTATAGACGTGGAGGTCGATGACCCCGGCCGCCGGATCGGCGATGACCGGCGCCAGCTTCTCGAGCAGGCCGCTCGGGCGGTAGATGCCGCCGGCGGTGAGCAGCTCACCGACGAAGCGGGTGTTCTTGAGGATGAACCGCGACGCGTCGCGGACACCGATCCGGGCGCTGATCGACATGAGCTTCGGGATCTCGGCGACGCCGGGGATTCCGATCTTCAGCGGGAGCGAGATCCCGTCCGCCCGGCGCGCGGCGATGAACGCGCCGATCGCCCGGGGATCGAAGCAGAGTTGCGTCGTCATGTAGCTGGCGAACGGCGCCTTGTCGTTGAGCGCGACCAGGAGCGCGTCGTCGGGGATGTCCGCATGGCCCTGCGGGTAGCACGGGACGCCGATCTCGCGCGGGCCGCTGCCCAGCTCCGCCATCGCCCGGAGAAGTGACAGTCCGTCGAGGAATTCGCCCGGCTCGTCCGCGTCCCCGCCGACCACGAAGGCGCGGTCGATCCCCGCGTCTGCCAGCGGAGCGAGGAGGGAGACAAGGTGCGCGCGGTTGCGGATCATCCGGGCCGAGAGGTGCGGTATCGCGCGGAAACCCTGCGCCTCCAGGGCGATCGCCAGTTCCACGGTGGCCTCGATGCCCTTGGCCGGCGACGCCGTCACCGAGACGGTGGCACCCGGCAGCAGGGCAGCGGCCTGCTCGTGGACGTTCTTGAGCGGGATCAGCTCAAAGGTCGGGCTCGCGAGCACACCCGCGAGTGCCGCACGCTCGGCCGCCGGCAACCGTGACCCACGCCGGGGGCCGGCACGCCGCAGGAACGCCACGAACCTAGACCTCCGAGTCCGGGAACGATGCCTTGCGCTTGACCATGAACTCGAGCAGCGCCTCGTCGATGGCGTCGTCCAGTGGCGGCGCTTCGTACTCGCGGAGCATCCGCTTCCAGATCGCGTTGGCACGCTGGGCGGCGTCCATGCCGCCGTCCTCCAGCCACTGCTCGTAGGAGTTGTTGTCGGCGATCGGGGATCGATAGAACGCCGTCTCGAAGTTGGCGAGGGTGTGGCTGTTGCCGAGAAAGTGGAGACCCGGGCCGTTCTCGCGGATCGCATCGAGGGCCTGACCGTTCTCGGACAGGTCCACGCCATTGACGAAGACCGCAGCCATCCCGCACTGGTCCGCATCCAGGATGAACTTCTCGTACCCGATCGCGAGGCCGCCCTCCAGCCAGCCGGCGGCGTGGAGCACGAAGTTGACACCGGCAAGGATCGTCGGCTGGAAGGTGGCGGCAGACTCGTAGGCGGCCTGGGCGTCGGCGATCTTGCTCGCACACAGGTTGCCACCGGACCGGAACGGCACGCCGAGGCGTCTCGCCAGGGCGGCCATCACGTACAGGACGAGCGCCGGCTCCGGCGTCCCGAACGTCGGCGCGCCCGACTGCATGGAGATCGAGCTTGCGAAGCTGCCGAGGACGACCGGCGCGCCGGGCCGGGTCAGCTGCACGAACGTCATGCCCGCCAGCGCTTCGGCGAGGGTCTGGGCGCAGGTCCCCGCCACGGTCACCGGGGACATCGCCCCGGCCAGGATGAACGGCGTGATCAGGGTGGCCTGGTTGTTCTGGGCATAGACCCGGGCCGCGCCGAGCATGGTCGAATCCCAGACCAGCGGTGAGTTCGCGTTGATCAGGCTGAGGATCACGGTGTTGTCGCGGACGAAGTCTTCGCCGAATGCGATCTTCGCCAGCTCCACCGTGTCCGCGGCTCTTGATGGGTGGGTCACCGAGCCCATGAACGGTTTGTCCGAGTACCGGATGTGGGAATAGACCATGTCGAGGTGGCGCTTGTTGACCGGCACGTCCACCGGCTCGCAGACGGTCCCGCCGGAGTGGTGGAGGTTGGGGCTCATGTAGGTCAGCTTCACGAAGTTCCGGAAATCCTCGATCGTCCCGTAGCGACGGCCGTTGTCCAGGTCGCGGACGAACGGCGAGCCGTAG
>JACVXW010000023.1 GCA_015661135.1 Chloroflexota bacterium | reverse complement strand
GCACGGCCGCGAGCTGGTCTATGACGCCGAGCACTTCTTCGACGGCTACGCGGCGGACCCGGCGTACGCGCTCGCGACGCTGCGGGCGGCGCTGGAGGCGGACGCGGCCGCCCCCGCGCTGACCTGGGGTATCCACACCCACAACGACGCGGAGATGGCGGTCGCCAACTCGATCGCCGCGGTGCAGGCCGGCGTCCGCCACGTCCAGGCCACGATCAACGGCTACGGCGAGCGCTGCGGTAACGCGAACATGGTCAGCGTCCTCGCCAACCTCGCCCTCAAGACGGGGCTGCCGCTGGTCCCCGCCGGCGGTGGCGACCTGACCCGCCTGACCGAGCTTTCGCGGTCCGTCGCCGAGATCGCGAACCTCGCCCCCAACGACTGGCAGCCGTATGTCGGGCGCTCGGCGTTCGCCCACAAGGGCGGCGTCCACGGGGCGGCGGTCGCGAAGGTGGAACGGTCGTACCAGCACGTGGATCCGGGCCTCGTCGGCAACGAGGGCCGGCTCGTGGTCTCCGAACTCGGCGGCAAGGCGAACACGGCGATCCGGGCCGAGCAGCTCGGACACCGCCTGGAGGGCGTCGATCCGAAGCAGCTCTCGGCGCTCATCAAGCGCCTCGAGCACGAGGGCCTGTCCTTCGAGGGGGCGGAGGCGAGCTTCGAGCTCCTCATCCGGCGCCACCAGGCCGGCTACGCCGCGCCGTTCAAGATCCTCGACTACACCTGTCTCGTCGAGCAGCGGGGCGGACGCGAGCTGCTGGCCGAGGCTACCGTGAAGGTCGAGGTGGACGGGGAGGTCCTCCACACCGCGGCCGAGGGCAACGGCCCGGTCAACGCCCTGGACGCCGCGCTTCGCAAGGCGCTCGGTGCCTTCTACCCGGTCCTTGACGCCGTACACCTGTACGACTACAAGGTCCGGATCCTCGATTCCAACGCGGCGACCGGCGCCCGGACGCGCGTCACGATCGAGTCCGCGGACGGCTCGCGCGAATGGTCCACCATGGGGTCGGACACGAACATCATTGCGGCGTCGGCCATCGCCCTGGCCGACAGCCTCGAATACGCCATCTGGAAGTCCGGTGCGGAGCTCCGGCGCCGCGATGAACGACACTTCACGACGGTCACCCCCGGGAGGTAGCCCGATGCCCCAGGTCGACGCCCTGCATCTCGCCCGCTGGACGGTCACGTCCGGCAGCAACGTCCAGAGCCGCGGCGCCGTGGTCATCGAGGCCGGCGATCACCACTGGCAGGCGTCATCGTCGGGCAACGGTGCGGTCGACGCGCTGTTTGGGGCGGTGGATGAGGCGCTCGCCGAGGTCCTCCAGGGTCATCCACGGCTCGTTGGCTATGACGTCCACGCGGTTGCCGAGGGCCCGGATGCCGAGGGTCTCGTATCAGTCCGGATCCGGCCGCCGGCCTCCGCCGAGGGTGCCCGCGCGGCAGGGGAGTACGAAGGATCGTCGCGGAGCACGAACATCATCGCGGCCTCCATCGAGGCCTACATCCTGGCCCTCAACGCGATGCTGGACGAGGTGCATTGGGCGGATGCGGCCGATACCGCGGCTGAGGGCCGGCGTGGGGCACGCCCGCCCAGTTCGGGCCGAAGGGCCGAGTACGACCGTGAGAAGTCCAAGCACGACACGACTTCGTGGTTCGAGCAGTAGCGCGTCCGTGGGTGAGGCCGGGCCAGCGTTGACGCCTGCCCCCGTTGCGTATGCCGGCGAGCCCGGCGCGTTCGCCGAGGATGCGGTCGTGGCCGCGTTCGGCGATGTCGCGCGGCAGGCCGTCGGGAGCTTCCGGGACGTGTTCGCGGCGGTCACCGGCGGGGACGCGGCAGCGGGCGTCGTGCCGATCGAGAACCTCCTCAACGGCACGATCCGTGAGACCTTCGATCTGCTGCTGGAGCACGACCTCGTCATTGTCGGCGAGGTCATCGTCCCGGTCCGGCTGTGCCTCGCGGCGCTCCCGGGTCAGTCGCTCGACGACATCGGCCGGGTGTACTCGCACGTCCAGGCGCTGGGCCAGGCGGAGGCGTTCCTCCGGACGCGGCCGTGGACGACGCTCACGACCTACAACACCGCCGGCGCCGGCAAGATGATTCGCGACGCCGGCGAGCGAGGGGCCGGGGCCGTCCTGTCCCCACGCGCCGCCGCGTTGTTCGGGCTGGAGATCCTCGCCGACGGGATCCAGGGCGACGCGGACAACCGGACGCGGTTCCTCGTCGTGGCACCGTCGGTGGCGGGCGCCGCTGCCGTAGCCGGACCCCACGCCACGGGCCGCGGAAGCGGCGCGCGCCGGACAACCCTCGTCTTCGCCGTCCGCAACGAACCCGGCACGCTCCTCCGAGCGCTCCGAACGTTCGCGGATCGAGGCGTCAACCTCTCGTCGCTCGAATCCCGGCCCAGCCGCACGGCCGCCTGGGAATACGTCTTCTGGGCGGACCTGGACGCCGATGCGGCCGATCCCGCCTGCGCGGCGGCGATTGACGAACTCCGCGCGGCCTCGACGATGGTCCGGGTCCTCGGGTCCTACCCAAGCGCCGACGAGGCCGCGCCCGGCTGACCGGTCCGGCAACCTCCCGCGCCAGGCAACGCCCCGCGGCAGAGATCCCCTCTATGCGGCCAGTGACTGAAGTCCGGCTCTTCAGCGTTGCAGGTGTCGCCGGTCAGTCGCGGGGCGCATGAAGTGCCACATGGCAGGTCGGGCGTGAATGGTTCCAGACAGCACCGGCGCCGAAGCGCTGGGCTCAGTCGCCACACGCATAGGTGCCCGGACCCCAGATGAGCGCGTGCGGCCAGCCGGGACCGCGGGCCGGTGGGGGCCCCACGCGGCAGAAGCGATCAGATGGCGCTGGCGCAATGCATGCACTTCGAGGCGTCGACGGCGTTCGACTGCATGCAGTAGGGGCAGGTCTTCGATGGCGCGGCCGGCGCGGCGGGGGCCTCCTTGAGGAACATCTGGGAGATCCGCCACACGACGAGTGCGATCACGAGGAAGGCGATGATCGAGTTGATGAACGCGCCGTAGCGAATCGCGACCTCGGGAGCCTCGCCGGCGGCGGCCTGAAGGACGATCTTCAGCTGGCTGAAGTCCACTCTCCCGAGGGCCTGGCCGATCGGCGGCATGATGATGTCGTTGACGAGCGAGTTGACGACGGTCCCGAGCGCCCCGCCGATGATCACGCCGATCGCCAGGGCGAGCGCGTTGGTCTTCAGCAGGAATCCCTTGAATTCAGCCCACATGGTCTCTCCTCACGTGCCGCGCCAGACCAGCGCCAGCGGAGTTTCGCACGGCGCGACGCCCCACTGGGGTCAGCGTGCCGCTCGGGTTGGGCCGCCTCACGGCGCGAGGACGATCGAACGCGTGTCCGGGCAGGTCGTCGAGTACGACGCGAGCACCGCCCGCTCGATCGGATCGATCGCCAGCGCCCAGCGCACTTTGACCGCGATCCAATCCGCCGCGTACCGGCACTGAACGCTGACCAGCGGCGGTTGCCAGTCAGCCGGGTCGCCGTCCGACTTCGCCCGGTTCGAGGTCGCGGTGACCGCGATCAGGCTCCACGGAACACCGAGGTCATTGGCAAACGCGGTCCGCCGCGCCTCCGTCCAGCCGGAGGCGCCGGAGTCCCATGCCTCCGCAAGCGGCACCAGGTGATCGATGTCGAAGTCTCCGGGCGTCGTTGTCTCGATGTCGTCGTACAGGCTGTGCCACCGGCCGCCGGACAACCGGCAGTCGTTGCCGACGATGGGCGCGACGACCGCCTCCTCGATGAGCACCTCGCGGCGGGTGTCACAGCCGTCCCCGTCCGTATCGATCCAGTGGACGAAGAACGAGCGGTCGTAGCCGGTCCGCTCCTCGGCCTGCACGGGGAGAAGGTCCAGCAGGGTCGCCAGCGAGCCCGCCGCGAGTGATGCGCTCCGGGGCGGCGAAACGGGCGATGAAACGGCCGGCGAAACAGTCGGCTGGCCCGTCGGCTGGCCCGTCGGGTGGCCCGTCGCGGTTGAACCTGGACCCGGCCGCCGATTCGGTCCCAGGATCGCCAGGAGGACGATCGCGAGGATAGCGACGACGAGCAGCCAGCGGCGTCGGTTCATCGATCGGCTCGAAGCATGACATCCGCCCGGCAGCGTCGATTCCGGCCGCGCCCCGGGTCGCGGTACGATGTCGCGACCAAGCGCGACGCTCGCCTCGACGCAACGGAGCCGATCTCGTCATGACCCTGACCGCGACAAAGCCGCATCCCATCTACCTCGCCGGTCGCTGGGTCGAATCGGACGACCCACTGATCGTGACGAACCCGGCGGATCCGGCGACGCCCGTGGGGGCCACGTACCACGCGACCCCGGCCCAGTACGAAGAGGCGGTCCAGGCGGCAGTCCGGGCCTTCGAAGTGACGAGGACCCTCCCCGCCTACGAGCGCGGAAGGATCCTTCGCGAGATCAGTGCCGGCATCAAGGCCCGCCGCGAGGAACTCGCGCGCCTGCTCTCCATGGAGGCCGGCAAGCCGATCCGTGACGCGCTCGTGGAGGTGGACCGGGCCACCCTCACCTTCCGCCTCGCGGCGGAGGAGGCGGAGCGGATGGTCGGTGAGGTGATCCCGCTGGACCTCATGGCCAGCAGCAAGGGCCGGGTCGGGTTCACGCGCCGGTTCGCGGCCGGGCCGGTTGCGGCGATCAGTCCCTTCAACTTTCCACTGAACCTGGCGGCCCACAAGCTGGCCCCCGCCATCGCGGCCGGCTGCTCGATCGTCCTCAAGCCGCCGTCCAAGGACCCCCTCACGATGCTGACCGTGGCCGAGATCGTGGATGCCGCCGGCGTTCCGGAGGGCGCCGTGAGCGTCCTGCCGATGAGCCGCGAGCTGGGCGATCGGATGGTCGCGGACGATCGGTTCAAGGTCCTGACCTTCACGGGCAGCCCGTCGGTCGGTTGGCGGATGAAGGAACGAGCCGGCAAGAAGAAGGTCGTCCTGGAGCTCGGCGGCAACGCCGGGGTCATCGTGGACAGGACCGCGGACCTTGACTGGGCCGTCAAGCGGATCCTCGTGGGTGCGTTCGCCTACGCCGGCCAGGTCTGCATCAGCGTCCAGCGGATGTACCTCCATGACGAGATCCGTGACGCGTTCATGGAGAAGTTCCTCGCCGGCGTCGCCAGCCTCCGTCTCGGAGATCCGTCCGACCCCGCCACCGACCTTGGACCGATGGTGGACACGGCCGCTGCCACGCGAACGCAGCGCTGGGTGGACGAGGCGGTCGCGATGGGTGCCCGCCTCCTCGCCGGTGGCCGGGCCGACGGAACGTTCTTCCCGCCGACCGTGCTCGAGAACGTGCCGTTGACAGCCCAGGTCTGCAGCAACGAGGCGTTTGCCCCGGTCGCCGTCGTCTTCGGGTTCTCCAAGTTCGACGATGCGATCCGCCAGGTCAACGACAGCTTCTTCGGGCTCCAGACCGGCGTCTTCACGAACGATCTCGGGAACGCCTGGCGGGCGTTCGGCGAGCTCGAGGTCGGCGGCGTCATCGTCAACGACGTGCCGACCTACCGGATCGACCACATGCCGTACGGCGGCGTCAAGGACTCGGGCCTTGGTCGCGAGGGGCTCCGCTGGGCGATCGAGGACATGACCGAGATCCGGATCATGGTGCTGGCCCAGCCCCAGTAGGGCGCGCCCACCACCAGACCGAGCCGAAAGCGAGCCGAAACCTAGCCGAAGGTACTACCCGGGACTGCACGAGTCGGGTCATGGCGGCGTGGCCGCCCGCTCTGCCAAGGTTGCGACTGAACGCGCGTGGCTCATCGCGAGTCGCAATGGCCAAGGCGCGGTCGTCTGTGGGGGGACCCCCGACCTACCAATATCGGTTAGTGGGATCCAGTGCCCGGGCTCCCCGGAAGGTATATTCACGTGGACACCAAGGTTCACGGCGGAGGTCGCACTGTGCGCCGCGCCGGACTCCTCACCCTACTTGCCGCGAGCGTGGGCCTGACGCTGGGCGCAGGCAGCTCCACCCTGGCGATCTTCACGGACTCGCAGAACTCGACTGCGGCGTTCAGCACCGGGACGATCGACCTGACGGCGTCGCCCACGACCGTCTTCACCGCGTCCGGGATCTTCCCCGGCGACAGCGGCAGCCAGACCGTCGCGGTCTCGAACGCTGGGACCGGCACCCTGCGCTACGCCCTGACCACGTCAGCCACCAACGCGGACGGCCTGGGCCTGGGCACCCAGCTCCAGCTGACGATCACCGCGGGCACCTGCCCGGGCGCCGGCGCGCCGCTGTACAGCGCCGCGGCGCTCGGCTCGGGGGCCTTCGGCAACCCGGCTCAGGGAGCCCACGCGGGCGACCGGACGCTGGCAGGCGCCGCGAGCGAGAACCTGTGCTTCGCCTGGTCGCTCCCGTCCAGCACGGGCAATGCGTTCCAGGGCGCGGCCACCACGGCCACGTTCACCTTCGCTGCGGAGCAGACCGCCAACAATCCGTAGGTAGCGGGCTGCACTCGGCCACCCGGCCCGCAACGCGCGGGTCCGGTGGCCGTTATCGCAGTCGGGGGAACTGTCCATGACGTCGCGCGTCGCCATGGCGGGGATCATTCGGACCACCCGCCGCTTCCTGGAACTGCTGCTCGTCCTGCTCGTCCTGCTCGTCGTGTTCACGATGGTCCTGGGCCGCGGCGCGGCCCTGACCGGGCGCACCACCCTCATCGTCAGCGGACCGTCCATGGAGCCGACCGTCAGGCGCGGCTCGGCGATCGTGATCGAGCCTATCCAGACGGGCTCCCTCGCGGTCGGGGACGTGATCACGATCCGTGTCGGCCCTGAACAGGCCGTCTTCACCCACCGCATCGTGCGGCTCGCCGAGCGCCCGGACGGCCTCTGGCTGGAGACGAAGGGCGATGCAAACGAGCTCCCGGACCCATCGCTCGTGCCCGCCTCGGCTGTCATGGGCCGGGTTGTCCTCGCCATTCCGGCCCTCGGGTATCTCCTGGCGGCCCTCTCGACGCTTGCCGGGATCGGTCTGGTGGCCGGCCTGGCCGGCCTCCTCCTGTCCCTCCTGTGGGCGTGCGAGTCGCTCGAGGTAGCGCGCCCATGGGTGGCGAGACCGGCGGGCGTGACCCGCCCGACCCCCGGACCGGCGTGACCAGGGCGCCATCTCGTCGCGCGACCAGGGGGCTGGCGATCATCGCCGCCCTCATTGGCGTAACGGGCTGGCTCGGCGCGCCCAGTTCCCCACCGACGACCACCGCGCTCATGACAGAAGTGCAGGGGCTGGTCTCGTCATATGCGACGGACACTTTGAGTCCGCCTACCTCGCCCGGCGTCACGGGCGGCACGAGCGTCACGGTGTCGTGGACGCCAACGCCGGACCTGTACGCGGCGGGCTATCTCGTGTCGCGGGCCACGGCAAGCAGCGGGCCGTTCGTCCAGGTCGGGACGCAGACGCCCCGCTCTGCCACGTCGTACGTGGACACGCCGTCGGCCTCCGGGACGTACTGGTACGTCCTGAACTCATATCTCGTGAACTGGACCAGCGCCGCCACGACCCCGGTGAGCGCGGCGTTCGACCCCGGCGGGACGGGCTTCAAACGGTGCTCGGCGCAGGCCGCTGACACCGGCGGCGACGGCAACGGCTACGAGGGGTCGGCGGCCAACGGCTGCCAGGTCGACACGCTTAACGCCACCGACGCGAACTCCGGAAGCGGCACGAGCACGTCCTGCACGAGCACGGCCAAGGATCGGCACCGCTTCAGCGCCTTTGCGCTCGGCGTGCCGGGAACGGCTACAGCCATCACCGGGATCACCGTGCAGTACCGGCTCGGGATCGACCTCGTCAGCGGCACGAACCTGGTCTGCGCCCAGCTGTCGTGGGACGGCGGCGCCACCTGGACCACCACGCAGAGCGCCAACGTTACGGCGACGGCGCTGACGACGTACACGCTCGGTGGTCCCACGAACACATGGGGCCGGACGTGGACGATCGCCCAGCTCTCGGACGCCAACTTTCGCCTTCGCCTCATCAACGTCTCGAACAACAACGCCCGCGATTTCCGGCTCGACGGCGTCGAGGTCCAGGTCAACTACACGCCCTGACCGCGGGTGCACCCTGCGGACCTGAGGCATCACGCGCCGGCCGGAACGGGCAGACTTGGCGACGATGACGCATCGAACCGCCGGCGCACCACCGGCCGAGGGCCCCGACGGTAACCTCACGAAGGCCCAGCGTGACCTCCAGGCACGGGCGCGGACCTTCGTCCGCGAGGTTCTCGTGCCCCGAGAGGTCGAATTCGAGCAGGCCGGCGGCCGGATGTCCCGCGCCTGGGGCATGGAGATCCGCCGGGCCGCCATCGAGGCCCGCCTCCACGGCGGGTCCATCCCGAGCGAGATGGGCGGCCAGGGCTGGACCGTGATCGAGCAGGTCCTCGTTCACGAGCAGTTCGGCGCGTCGACCGGGGGCATGTGGTCGCTCGTGCCCGGCGGCTACGAGGTCCTGAAGCACGGTACGGCCGCCCAGCGCGCACGCTACCTGGACCCGTCGCTGCGCGGCGAGCGCACCGGCAGCTACGCGATCACGGAGCCCAACGCCGGCTCGGACGCGCGCGCGATCGAGGCAACCGCGGTCCGGGACGCCGCAACCGGCGAGTACGTCCTGGACGGCGAGAAGTGGTTCGTGACCGGCCCGGATGACACGGACTTCATGATCGTCAACGTCAACGTCGTGGACGGCGAGACCCGCCGGCCGACGCTCTTCCTCGTCGATTACGACGCCCCCGGGCTCCGCCAGATCGCGGACCCGGATCACATGCACACCTTCGCCGATCGGCATCCCCGTTTCGTCCTCGAGGGAGTCCGCGTCCCCGAGACGGCGATCCTCGGCGGGGTGGGGGAGGCGGACGAGCTGTCCAACGCCTGGTTCGTGGAGGAGCGGATCCACATCGGAGCGCGCTGCACCGGGGCCATGGAGCGGCTCCTGACCGAGGCGG
This sequence comes from Chloroflexota bacterium, assembly GCA_015661135.1. Taxonomy (GTDB): domain Bacteria; phylum Chloroflexota; class Limnocylindria; order Limnocylindrales; family CSP1-4; genus UBA5189. The sequence goes on along the minus strand of JACVXW010000023.1, from coordinate 1,521 downwards.
TCGAGTTCGCCATCGCGCGGGTCCAGTTCGGCCAGCGGATCTACGACTTCCAGGGCGTCAGCTTCCCGCTCGCGGACTCGGCGGCAGACACGGCCGCGGCGCGGCTGCTCACGCGCGAGTGCGCCCGGCTGGCGGACGCCGGCGAGGACCCCAAGGTCCTCCACGCGAAGGCCTCGATCGCCAAGCTCTTCGCGTCCGAGGCGGCGTTCCGCTGCGCGGACCGGGTCGTTCAGGTCTTCGGCGGCCGGGGCTACCTCCGCGAGACCGCCGCGGAGCGATTCTTCCGCGAGCTGCGCGTGGATCGGATTTGGGAAGGGACCTCGGAGATCCAGCGAGTGATCATCGCCCGGGCGCTGGAGAAGCGCGGGGTTGACCGGGTCGTCGGGTGACGCCGGAACGCGGAGGCGCCACGAACCCGGCGCCGGGTGCCATGTCTGGCGCGATGCCGGGCGCCACGCCGGGCCCGCCGGCAGGTGCGCTGCCCGACCTTCGCACCCTGTACGCGCCGTCGTCCATCGCGGTCGTGGGGGCCTCGCCGCGCTCGTCGATCGCGCCCATCGTCCGCGACAACCTCCTCTTCCTCGGCAGCGCCACGCCGTGCTGGTTCGTCAACCCGAATCGGGACCAAGCGTGGGGCACGCCGTGTCATCCATCGCTTTCCGCGCTGCCGGACGTGCCCGAGCTCGTCGTGATCGCCGTCAATCCGCTCCGGGCCGCCGAGGTCGCGGAGGAGGCCGGCGCCATGGGGGTTCGGGCGCTTGTCATCCCGGGCGGCGGGGTCGTCGAGGCCGGCGCGGCGGCGGCCGCCATGCAGATCGCGGTCCGCGAGGTCGCCGTCCGATATGGGATGGCCGTCCTCGGCCCGAACTGCATGGGCGTCGTGGATTTCACGACCAACGTCGCCGCCTACATCGACGAGCTGTCGCCCCATCTGCCGCGCGGCGGGATCGCGGCCATCGCCCAGTCCGGCTCCGTTGCGAACACGTTCCTGATGTCCGGCGCGCGGACCGGCTACAGCCGCGTCGTAAGTTGCGGCGCGGAGTCCGTCCTGGACCTGTGCGACCATCTGGCCTGGTCGATCGACGACCCCGAGACCCACGGGATCGCCCTCTTCGTGGAGGGGCTGAAACGCCCGGAGCGGTTCCTCGCCCTGGCCCACCGGGCCATGGAGGTAGACAAGCCGATGGCGATCGCCCATTCCGGCAACCTGGCCGGCGAGGACCGGGCGATGAGCGCCGCTTTCGAGTCGGCCGGCATCATCCGTTGCCGGGACCTGGACGAGCTCCTCGAGACGATGGAGCTGATCGACGGCACGCGGCGCACGCGGCGCCGGGTCGGATCGGGGAGGACGGGGCTCGTGACCGTCTCGACCGGCGAGGCATCCCTCGTCGCGGACCTGGCCGAGACGGCCGGGCTGCCGCTGCCACCGATCCCCGACGACGCTCGGTCCCGGATCCTGGCCGCCCTTCCGACGATGGGCTTCATCGCCAACCCGATGGACCCCTGGGGCGCGGACGAGCC
>JACVXW010000141.1 GCA_015661135.1 Chloroflexota bacterium | reverse complement strand
TTCCGTGTTCGGCCGGTGGCCGATCGCGATGAACAGGCCCTCGATCGGCATCGTGCGGGTCTTGCCGGTCTGGGTGTCGCTCAGCTTGAGACCCTCCACCTTCGCGTCGCCAAGGACCTCGTCGATCCCGGTGTTCGTGTGGATCTCGATCTTGGGGTTGGCACGGGCGCGCTCCACCATGATCCGGCTGGCCCGGAACTCGTCGCGGCGATGGAGCATGTGGACCTTCGTCGCGAAGCGGGTCAGGTAGTTCGCCTCCTCGAAGGCCGTGTCGCCGCCGCCGACTACCGCGATCTCGCGATCCTTGAAGAAGAACCCGTCGCAGGTGGCGCAGGCGGACACGCCCCGGCCGCGTAGCCTGGTCTCGCTGTCGAGACCCAGCCACATCGCGGACGCGCCGGTCGCGACGACCAGGCTCTGGGCGCGATACTCGGTGCCGCGGGCCCACAGCCGGAATGGCCGTTGCGACAAGTCCACGCGGTCCACGTCCACGTCCACGATGTGCGTCCCGAATCGCTCGGCCTGGGCGCGGAACGCTTGCATCAGGTCCGGCCCCTGGATGCCGTCCGGGAAGCCCGGGTAGTTCTCGACATCGCTCGTCAGCATCAGCTGGCCGCCCGGCGCGGAGCCGGCAAGGACGATGGGCTCAAGGTTGGCCCGGGCCGCGTAGACGGCGGCGGTCAGGCCGGCCGGCCCGGAGCCCACGATCAGGAGCTTGGTCTCCGTGCGGCGCGACGCGTCGCCGGTGCTTGGGTTCGGGCCGCCGGTCGTCGTGGCCAGTGGCGCAACCTCGGGCGCGAAGGCGATCGACAGGCCGGCGAGGGGAGTGGCGGCAGGGGGGGTGGCGTCCGCAAGTGGGGCGCCCCCCGAGAAGTCGATCGAAAGCCCGCCGAAGGGGGAGGGCTGGTCTGGCTGGGTCATTGGCGCAATCGTAGCACGAGGCGAATACTCCGGGGGGGTATGTGGGTCCGTGCGCTCGGCTCGGCCCTCAGAGGTCGCGCAGGTCTGGCAGGAGCGTTCGCCCGAGGAGCTCGAGCTTCTCGGTCTGCCAGACGTCGCGGACGTGACCTGGGCCGGCGTCTAGGGGCCGCTCGCGGAGTCGGCGCCCACGTTAACGTTCTGGAGCGTGCTGCGCTCGATCTCGTCGATCGGCCGGCCGATCGCCTCACAATGGCGCCGCAGGACCTCGAACTTGTGGTGGATCCGCTCCGGCCCGCCAAAGACGTTGCACCCGTCGGCGTACTGTGCCACGAGGCGAAGCGTCTTCTGCTCCCCGCCGCCGCCGATCATGATCGGGATCCGCGGCCGGCTGAGCGCCTGGGGGGAGTTGAGGAGCCTGGTCGCACGGTACCGGTGGCCCTGGATGTCCTCCTCCGTCCCGCTCTCGCCGGTCCACATCCCGTGGGCGATTCGGAGCGTGTCCTCCAGCAGTGCGAACCGCGTGCCGAGCGGTGGAAACGGGAAGCCGAGCGCTTCGGATTCCGCCTGGTTCCAGGCTGCCCCGATCCCGAACCAGGCCCGGCCGCCGGACAGGACGTCCAGCGTCGTGGCCGCCTTGACCCAGAGGCCCGGGTGGCGGTAGTGGACCCCGCCGACCATCAGCCCGAGCCGGGCCCTCGTCGAGTGGGCCGCCATCCAGCCGAGGGTCGTCATCCCCTCGAGCATCGGCTCCTCCGGGCGGCCGACCGCGCGGATCTGGAAGAAGTGGTCCATCACCCAGATGGAGTCGAAGCCGGCATCGTCGGCCACGCGGACGACGCGGGCGAGTGTGGGGGCGATCTGCTCAGGGCCGCCGGGCCATGTGAACGAGCTGATCTGGAGTCCGAATTTCACGCTGGGTGCGTCATCGGAACAGGTCCCATGACGCGGGCATCAGCGCGTCGCGGATGGAGCCCTCGCCGCGGGTGAAGGCGGCGCCACGGACGATCGCCGCGGGACGGCCGGCCACCTTGCCGAGGGCCAGCTCGGCGGCCGAGGCGAGCTCGTCGGCCACGGCACGGATCGTGGACTTCATCACCCGCCCGTCGCGGTCCGGGGAGCCGCGGAGATCCTCGATCGGGAGGAGGCCGGAGACGCCGATCGCGACGTCCACGATGCCCCACCGCCACGGCCGCCCGAACGAGTCGGAGATCACCACCGGCACGTCCACGCCGTGACGTTCGCGGATGGCATGCCTGATCCGGGCGGCCGACGCGTCCGGATCCTTGGGGAGGAGCGTGACGACGCTCCCGCTCGCCGGCCCCACGTTGCTGGCGTCCACCCCGCCGTTGGCGCAGATGAACCCGTGCGGGGTCTCCGTGATCAGGACGCCGTGCTCCATCCGGACGACACGGGCGGCCTCCCGGAGCACCACCTCCAGCTGACGCGGGTCCCGATCCCAGGCCTTGCCGAACTCGACGGCTTCCGGGCGGGGCTCGACGGCTTTGAGGTCGACGATCGCACCCTCGGCCTTCGAGACGACCTTCTGGGTCACGACAAGCACGTCGTCGGCGCGCAATGGCACGACGCCCGGCGTCGCCTCGATGGCGTCAAGGATCATGGTTGCGAGGTCGTCGCCCGGTCGAACCTCCGGCACGCCCAGGAGGGCGATGACCGTGAGGGACGGCCCCGGATCCACCGGCGTAACCGGCCTGGGGTCAGGCGGCATCGCGGCTTCCGTCGCCCGCGCCGTCCGCGCGTGCGGCCGCGGCGAGAAGGTCGTCCCCGGTGTCCAGGTCCAGGGTGAGCGGTCCCTCGTGGCGCAGGAACTCTGCGCCCGCGGCGTGGGCCGCAGCAGCGTGAGCTTCGAAGCTGTCCTCGCCGAAGGCCGGATCGATGGCGTCGGCCGGGGAGATCAGCAGCGCGTTCGTTCCTCGTCCATGCCGATCGGGGACCGCGACGACCAGTGGCCGATCAGCGATCCGTAGATGCGCGTCGGCGATCAGGGCCTCGATCATCGAGGGTGAGATCGCAGGGAGATCGATCGGGACGACGAGGACGGCGGTGGCGCCGGCGGCGATAGCCTCGGCTCGGGCCTCGCGGAGGGCAGCGTTGAGGCCCGGCAGCCGCTGGACGATCGTCCGCGCTCCGAACTCGCGCGCCAGCGCCGCGGCCGCCGGGTCCGCCGTCACGAGGACGGTGCCGCGCAGGCTCGCGGCGTCGCGGGTCGCGGCCAGCGTCCTGATCGCCATGGTCGTAACCAGCGCCAGCCGCTCCTCCGGGTCCAGCGTCGCGCTCAGCCGCGTCTTCGCGTCCGCCAGCCCGCGGAGCGGGACGAGCGCCCAGGTCGATCCCAGGTCAGCGGCGGCGGGGGCTAGAGCACGATCCACGACGCGATGCTAGCGCCGTCGCGCCGCCAAGGGCGCCACGGCCTCCAGGACCTCATGGGCGAGCCTCTCACGAGCCGCATCGTCCACCATCAGGGTGTCCGTCACGAGTGTCTCGAACCCGAGGGCACGGATCGCCGGCTCGAGTGCCGAATCCACCCCGTCCAGGACGAACAGGTCCACCCAGCCGACGTACAGGCGAGCAACTCCGAGCGAGCTGGCCTCGCCACCCAACGACGCCAGCATCCGATCCGCCGGCCCCTTGATCGCCCGCCCGCCGACGATCCCGGAGATCGCGGCCACCGGCACGCCCCGCGCCCGGGCCGCATCGAGCGCCGATCGCATGCCGGACACGGCGAGGATCGGCGCCACGGACACGAACGGATTGGAAGGTGCCACCACGATGGAATCGGCCGTGGTCGTCAGTGCCGCCAGGGCTTCGAGGACCTCGGGCGTGGCCCGGGCGACCTCGATGCCGTCGAACCGGACCTCGCGAACCTCCGGTTCCTGGCGCCGGCCAACGAAGTAGGTCTGGAAGTCGAGCCAGCCCGTGTCGGTCCGGACATGGGTCCGCACGGGCTCATCGGTCATCGGCAGGATCCGGGCCCGAACGCCGAGCGCCTCCTGCAGCCGCAGGGCAACCGTCGTCAGGCGCTCACCGTCACGCAGCGCGCGCGTCCGCACGATGTGCGTCGCGAGATCTCGATCGCCCAGCCGGAACCAGGTTTCCTCGCCGTAGCCGGCCAGCATCTCGCTCGCGGCGAATGTCTCGCCGGCGATCCCCCAGCCCCACTCGCGGTTGTCGATGCCGGCGAGCGTGTACATCACGGTGTCGTGGTCCGGGCAGATGAGGAGCCCGTGCCGCTCGAGGTCGTCGCCGGTATTGACGACGACGGTCAGCCGATCGCCGATAAGCGCCTGCAGCCCATGGGCGAGCTTCGCCCCGCCGACGCCGCCGGCGAGCTCCAGGACGCGCGGCGCCGCCGGAGCGTCAGGCATTGGCGACGAGCGCTCCACGGCGTCAGGCATCCGCGAGGAGCACGCCGACCTCGCCGATCCGGTCGATCGTCTCGTGGTCAAACGGCGCGGGAAGGCGGACGACGACCGTCCGGAAGCCGAGGTCCACGAAGGGTCGGAGTGCTTCCGCGACCTCGGTTGGCGTCCCGATCAGGTGGGGTACCGCGCCCGCGTTCGGCATCCCGTTGTGTTCGAGCCGGTCGCCCCAGGCCCGCTCCGCGTCGTGGCGTCGATCGCGCAGGATGATCGGGAAGCTGACCGTCAGCTCGATCTCGGAGCGGTCGCGGCCGACCTCGGCGCAATGCCGGTCCAGGTTCGCGAGCTTCACCTGGACCTCACCCAGGGGGCCGGAGGTGTTCCATCCGTCTGCACGGAGCGCCACCGTGCGCAGCGTCTTGCGCGGCCCGGAGCCGCCGACGAGGATCGGCATCCTGGCCTGAAGTGGCCGCGGCTCGCAGATCGCGTCGCGGAACGTATAGAAGCGGCCTTCGTGGTTGACCCGCTCGCCGTCGAGCAGGCGCCGGATGAGCATCACGGACTCGTCCAGCCGGTCCAGCCGCTCGCCAAAACCAGCCCCGAAGTCGATGCCGAAGGCGTCGTGCTCGCGTTCGAACCAGGCGCCGCCGATCCCCAGGGTTGCGCGGCCGCCCGAGACGTGGTCCAGCGTCGTCGCCAGTTTCGCGGTGAGGCCAGGGTTCCGGAAGGTGTTCGCGCCGACCATCAGGCCGAGGCGGACGCGACTCGTGATCGGCCCGAGCCCGGCGAGGGTGGTCCATCCCTCCAGGATCGGCTGCTCCGGCGGCCCGAAGATCGCGAGGAGGTGGTCCCACATCCAGACCGAATCCCAGCCGGTGGCCTCCGCCGCCAGGGCCGCGTCCCGGAAGCCCGGCCAGTCGGTCCCTTGCGCCCACAGCTGGGCGGCAAAGCGGATGGGG
>JACVXW010000140.1 GCA_015661135.1 Chloroflexota bacterium | reverse complement strand
GATGAAGCAAGGTGCCCCCATCACCGCTCCTGCCACGGGCGGCCGGCGGGAGCGTCTCCGGGGCCACCCAGCTGATCGCGACCGCGATGACGCTGATGACGGTCGCGCCGATCCAGATGGCCGCGAAGCCGGACGCGTCGAGGAGCCACTCAGCGAGGATCGGGCCGAGGGCCACCCCCAGGTACAGGGCGGTCGAGATGAGGCTGACGGCCTCGCCGCGCCGATGCTCCGGCGCAAGGTCCGTGGCGGCGGCCACGCCGCCCACGAAGAAGAGCGCTTCGGCCGCACCGAGCAGCAGTCGCATGATCACGAGCAGGACCACGGTGTCGGCGACGAGGTGGCCGGCCGCCGCCACGACCTGGAGCGCTGCCCCGGCGATCAGCATGATCCGCCGGCCTCGCCGGTCCGCCCAGCGTCCGGCGAAGGGCGAGGCCCACGGCGAAGTCATCGCCGCCGAGCGGGCCGGCGGTGTAGCGGGGCGTTGCCGGAAGGAACATCCCGCTCGCCACGAAGAAGCCGAGGACTGACGCGAAGATCCCGATGAAGGCCGGGGTCATGAGGCGCTCGTCCCCGACCGCCGGAGTCGCGGTCATTCGCGCAACCTCGCGAGCAGGTGGTCGACGGCGGTGAACGGGTCCAGGTCATGCTCGGCCACGGCGCGGAGGGTCGCCTCGGTCTCCGCCCTTCGCTCGGGCGTCGTCAGCGCCGCTCGCGTTCGATCCGCGAGGATCGCCCAGACCTGCGCGGCGGCTCGAGCCAGCCGGGCGGCGGACGGCGTCCCCGTGGGCTTGGCGGCACGGTGCCGGTCGAGCGAGGCGAGGAGTTCCGTAATGCCCTCACCGGTCGTCGCGGTCGTGACCAGAACCTCGGGCTGCTTGGGGCGAGGCCGATCGGTCACGGGCGGCGGCGCGGTCGCACCCGCCGGGACGGTCGCACCCGCCGACCTGGTCGCACCCACACGTGCCACCGCCACCAGCATTGCCCGGAGTTGCGAGGCGGTTCGCTGGGCGCCCGGCCGGTCACCCTTGTTCACGACCACGATGTCGGCAACCTCGAGGAGGCCGGCCTTGATCGCCTGGACCTCGTCACCCATCTCGGGAGCCTCCAGGACCACCGTCGTGTCCGCCGCCGCCGCGACCTCGACCTCGTTCTGGCCGGTCCCGACCGTCTCGAGGAAGACGATGTCGAGGCCGCAGGCGTCCATGACGGCGGCTGCGGCCGCGGAGGTAGACGCGAGGCCACCGGCATGCCCGCGCGACGCCATCGATCGGATGAAGACATCGGGGTCCGAGGCGTACGACTGCATGCGGACCCGATCCCCGAGGAGCGCCCCGCCAGTGATCGGACTTGACGGATCGACGGCGACGACGCCAACGGATCTTCCGCGCGTCCGCAGTTCCGCGATCAGGGCTGCGACGAGCGTCGACTTGCCTGCCCCCGGCGCGCCGGTGACGCCAACGAGGTGCGCCCGGCCAGCCTTCGGGTAGAGCGTTCGGAGGGCGGCCTCACCGACGGGTGTCCGGTTCTCCACCGCGGTGAGCAGCCGGGCGAGCGCCCGCCGATCGCCCTCCAGTGCCGCGGTGGCAAGCTCGAGCGCGCGAACGGCCGGATCCGCCGCGGTCGTGCCCTGGCGCGCCACCTCGGTCGAGCTCAGTCGCGCGGGTGAGCGTTGGCCCGCAGGTACTCCGCGACCTCGGCGATCGTGGTTCCCGGCCCGAAGATGGCGCCAACGCCCGCAGCCCTCAGTGCCGTCGCGTCGTCGTCGGGGATGATCCCGCCCACCACCACGAGCACGTCGTCCAGACCGTTGCCGCGGAGGAGGTCGACGACCCGCGGGACGAGCGTCATGTGCGCGCCCGAGAGGATCGACAGGCCCACGACGTCCACGTCCTCCTGGAGCGCGGCGGTCGACACCATCTCCGGTGTCTGGCGCAGCCCGGTGTAGACGACCTCGAAGCCTTCGTCACGCAGGCCGCGCGCCAGCACCTTTGCCCCGCGATCGTGGCCATCCAGCCCCGGCTTCGCGATGAGCACCTTGATCGGTCGGTCGGTCATGCGCCGACTCTACCGCACGAGCGACAGCCCGCGCGGCCTGACCCAGCCCTGGGATCGCGGCGTTGCCCGGGGAGAGGCGTCGCGCGGCCGGTTGTCAGCCGGCGGGCGAGCGGCGGGCGAGGTGGCTCAGGAACTCGGCCCGGGTTCGATCGCGAGATCGGAAGAGGCCCAGGACGGCCGAGGTCGTCATCACGGTCCCGGGTTTGCGAATTCCGCGCATCACCGCACACAGGTGGTTGGCCTCGATCACCACGCCCACGCCCTGGGGGTGCAGGCGCTCATCGAGGAATGTGGCGATCTGCTGCGTGAGCCGCTCCTGGACCTGGAGCCTGCGGGCGTACATCTCCACGATCCGCGGGATCTTCGAGAGGCCGATGACCCGACCGCGCGGGATGTAGGCGACGGCTGCCGCTCCGAAGAACGGCAGGAGGTGGTGCTCGCACAGGGAGTAAAACGGGATGTCCTTGACCACAACCATCTCCGAGTAAACCTCCTCGTAGATGGCGCCGTTGACGAGCCGATCCGGATCCACGTGATACCCGGCAGTCAGCTCGGCATACATCCGATGGACCCGGTCCGGGGTTCCCCGGAGACCTTCCCGATCCGGGTCTTCGCCGATCTCCATCAGGATGTCGCGGACGGCGTCCTCGACCCGGCCGGCGACCCGTCCCGCCGCCCGTCCGTTGCCGCGACCGGCGGCGCCGCTGGCGCCTGGCGCGCCACCGCTCCGGAGCCCGGATCCCTCGATCGGCGCGGCCAGGGCGGCGTCGTCCGACTCGCCGATCTCGGTTTCGATCTCGGCCACGAGCTTGCGGACGTGCTCCGGCAGCAGGTCCGTCACGGGGTCCTGGCCCCGGTCGGCCCAAAGCCAGCGGCGGGCTGCGGGTCGTACGGCCGGCCCTCCGCCCCGCGCAGCCAGGCGCGGGCGTTCTCGCCCAGAGAGGGGCGGTGATAGCCGCCCTCCTGGAGGATGACGAGCCGACGTCCGAGCGCCGCCACGCGGCGGCCGATCTCGTGGTATGCGGCGGTTGTCACGGCGAGCGTACCGATCGGGTCCTGGGCGAACGTATCGAACCCGAGCGAGACGACGATCACGGAGCCGCTCGTCCCCGCGATGGCGTCGAGGGCACGGTCCACCGCCTCGAGGTAGACCGTGTCCCCCGTCCCGGCAGGGAGCGGCTGGTTGAAGTTGGCGTCCTTGCCCGGACCCTCGCCGACTTCGTCGGCATAGCCGAGGAAGAACGGGTAGAGGTGGGCCGGGTCGGCGTGGATCGAGGCGTACAAGACGTCACCGCGGCGCCAGAAGATCTGCTGGGTGCCGTTGCCGTGGTGGACGTCGACATCCAGGATCGCGACCGGCTCGCCGGTGCGGGACGCGACCGAGTGGGCGGCGATCGCCGCGTTGTTGAAGAAGCAGTAGCCGCCGGCCATGGACCGGGCGGCATGGTGCCCCGGCGGGCGGCATAGCCCGTAGGCGGCCGCAGCTCCTCCGTTCAGGACGAGATCGGCGGCCGTCAGCGCGACATCGACCGCGCCGAGCGCGGCCCCGTACGTGCCGGGTACCAGCGGATTGCTCGAATCCAGGCCCCACCAGCCCACCCGCCCCCCGACCGCCTTGGGCTCGCGAAGGCGCCCGAGCGCGGCCGCGCTCATGCCCTCGAACATCGCTCGCACCGGATACGTGTCGGCCACCAGGAAGGACCGTGGGATCTCCTGACGGCGCACCTCGGTCCAGGCCGACTCCAGGAACCGGACCAGGCCGGCGTCGTGCACGGCGAGGATCGGATCCAGGCCGTGCTCTGTCGGGGCGACGAGGGCGAACCCGCCATCTGCCTCGAGCGTGGTGCGGATTCGCTCAGCACGCTCCGCGACCTCATTGGCCGGTACGGCGATACCCAGGTACGTCTCATGGGTGACGTCGTGGGCGAGATGGCCGGCGGTGTAGACGACATGCATGCCCGGCATGCTACCCGCTCACCGCCGGGGCGGCCGGGCCCGTTACGATTGATCGCGATGACCAAGCGCCGCCGCGGCTCCCGGCGCCTCCACGAGTCGGACTCGGGCGCGTTCGCGCGTCTCGTGGATCGGGCCATCGCCACGATCCCCGAGCCTTTCAGCGAGGCGCTGGCCGAGGTGGCGGTCGTGATCGACGACTGGCCTTCGGACGAGCAGCTCCTCGACAACGGGCTGACCCTGGAGGACGACCTGTACGGCCTGTACGAGGGCGTCCCGCGGACCGAGTGGCAGGCCGACTGGATCACCGTCCCGAACCGGATCACGCTCTTCCGGGGACCGCTCGAGGAGGACTTCACCGAGCCGGAAGCCCTGGCCGAGGAGGTTCGGATCACGGTGATCCACGAACTGGCCCATCACCTCGGCATCGACGACGACCGTCTCGACGAACTCGGTGTCGGCTAACGCACGGCGCCTGACGCCCTGAGCCGCGCAGCGGCCTGCGCTGGCAGTGCGCGGTGGTCGAGCCTCAGGCCGGCGGCCCGCCGATCACGATGAGCACAGCGCCGCCCCACATGACGGCCACGACGAAGCGCATCGGGATCGTGACCCCGCGGCGGAAGGATTCAGTACGGTTCCAGGCGGACGGTGCCGGCACGATCCCGACAATGGGCGGGATGCCGGACGCCTGATCGGCATCGTCGTCCTGGGGCGCATCGGACACCCCGGGCTCGGGTTCGGTGGCAATGGGCGCGTCGGGCTCGGGCTCGGGCTCGGACACGCCGGCCGGAACCAGCTCGGGCTCGAACGGGAGACCGCCCGTTGGTTCCCCGAGTCGCGTCCAGGCAATGACCTGCGGCGCGCTGACGATCGCCGCGACCGTGAAGATCAGGCTGCCGACCGCCATGACGAGCGCGAGGGCAAGGGCGGCCCCCAGGTAGAGGCTCAGCCCGCCTGCAGCCGGATCAAGGTGCACGAATTCCGTGAATCGACCGATCAGATCCAGCCCGCTGCTGAGCGCAAACCCCTCGATCACGCCGGTCACGAGCGCGAAACCGGCAAGGGCGAGCGTGAGTCGCTGTGCTCGACGGGCCACGCGGATGGATCGGCGAAGCGAGCCGCGGGCTCCGTCGCCGGCGACCACGATCGCAACGGAGCTGTACAGGAATGGCATCGCCGCCAATGTCCCCGGGATCGGCGCGAGCAGGCCGAGGGACTCCTCGCCGTCCATGGACCCGCTGGCGTACGCCCAGCCAAGCGTGACCGCGGCCTCGACCACTGCCACGATCGACCCGGCGCGGACGAGTCGCCAGAACACCCTTCGCGACTGTTCGACCGCGACCTGGAGCGTGATCGGCCGGTCCAGCACTCGACCCGCGAGAAGGAGTATGCCGACGGCCGTGCCTTCGATGGCCACCACGATGATCCCGAAGAACGCGAGGATCATCAGGATCCCGAACCGCCCGATGACGGACGCGTAGTCACCGGCCCCGGAACCTGATTCGGCGAGTTCGACCAGGTCGATCTCGCCCACCCAGGTGAACAGGGAGATCGCGGCAACCACGCCCGGGCCGGCGACGGCCAGCGTCAGGAGCCCGAGGTAGATCGACGCCCGTCGCAGGAGGTGCGAGTTTCGGGCGATGAGCGTGAGGCCTTCGCCGAGAATGGCGGCCGGCCCGGCGAGGCTGGCGCGGCCAGCCGGAGGGGCGATCACGACGGCAGCGGCGCCGCCCGCTCGATCAACTCACCGAGGCGGGTGACCTCCACGTTGCCGCCGGACAACATGACGGCGACCCGCTCCCCGTCACGAATCGGAATCCGCCCGAACAGCGTCGCCGCGAGAGCGGTTGCCCCGGCAGGCTCGAGAACCTGCTTCATCCGCTCCAGCGCGAATCGCACGCCGGCCAGAATCGTCGCGTCGTCGATCAGGACGACGTCGTCGACATAGCGGTTCACCATGGCAAGGGTGAGTTCGCCGGCAAACGGCGCGTTGAGCCCGTCCGCAACACTGGTGGGCTGGATCCGCACCGGCTGACCGGCCGCACGTGCCTGGGTCACGGCGTCGGACCCGATCGGCTCCACGCCGTACAGCCGGATCCCGGGTCGCCGTTCCTTGAGGGCGCCGGCGACGCCCGAAATGAGACCTCCGCCGCCGATTGCCACGACGACAACATCCACGTCGGGGAGATCTTCCAGGATCTCCAGACCCGCTGATCCGTGGCCGGCGATGACCTCGCGATCGTCGAACGGGTGGCAGAAGACGAGGTCCTCTTCAGCGCGGATCCGCTCCAGGGCGGCAAAGGTCTCTGTCATGACCTCGCCCTCGAGGACAACGCGCGCGCCGTACCCGGCGGCTGCGTCCGCCTTGGATCGAACCGCCGCGGCCGGCATGACCACGGTCACGGGGACGCCCAGGGCGGCGCCGGCATAGGCGTAGCCCTGTGCAGCGTTGCCGGCGGAGACAGTGATGATCCCGCGGCGCCGCTCGTCCGGGGAAAGCGCCGCGACCCTGGCCGTCATGCCCCGGGCCTTGAACGAGCCGGTCTTCTGGAGGTGCTCAGCCTTCAGGTAGAGCCGGTCGTCGCCAAGCCTCGCCCGGCCGGCCCGCGCGACGACCGTCGCCGCGGCGGTCGAGGAGAGCAGCGGAGTGCGGTGGACTCGACCCGCGATGACCTCGCGAGCCGCTTCGATCGCGGCGAGATCGACAAGGGAGTCGGCGGCCATCGGCGGAGGATACAGGTGTGGCCATCGGCGTACGCCGTCACTCGCGGTCAGTCGCGGCCTTCGCCGTCACTCGCCGCCTCCGGTAACCCAATCAGTTGCGTGGTTGCGCATGGCAATCGAACCCCCGCCCAGCCGCGAGGACGCCTACCAGCGCAGCGCCGTCATCGGTCGTGCGCTGGCAGACCCCAAGCGCCTGTGCGTGCTCGAGTCGCTCGCGCAGGGTGAGGTGTCCGTCAGCGATCTCTCCACCCGGGTGGGATGCCAGGTCCCCAACATGAGCCAGCACCTCTCCGTCCTTCGGGCGGCCGGCCTGGTCGTCTCCCGCCGAGAGGGCAGCACCGTCTACTACCGGCTCGCGGACCCCCGGGTCCTCGAGGCCTACCGGCTCATCCAGTCGATCGCCCGCTGAGGGCGACCAGCACACGCACCCGCGGCGCGGGAGAAAGGACCACCGATGGCGATCAAGACCGCCACGGACGCCACCTTCGAGGAGCTCGTGCTCCACGCCGACAAGCCCGTCGTCGTCGACTTCTGGGCCGTTTGGTGCGGGCCGTGTCGAATGGTCGCCCCGGAGATGGAGAAGCTCGCCGCGAAATACGAGGGTGCCGTTGATGTCGTCAAGGTGGACATCGACGCGAACCCGGTCATCCAGCGCAAGTTCCAGATCATGAGCATCCCCACGATCGCGTTCTTTGCCCCGGGCAAGCAGCCGATGGGCGTCGTCGGCTTCCGGCCGATGGAGCAGCTCGAGTCGCAGTTCGGCCTCGCCGCCTACGCGACAGCGCCGAGCCAGCCGAACGGGTGACCAACCCGTTCTGACGCACGACGGCCCCGGCGAACGTCGGGGCCGTCTCGATTCCTGAGACGCCTGCCGGGTCGGCCGGCGACCGCCAAGTGTCGTCGTCCAGCGACAACTGGACGCCCATCGGCTGGCCTGGCCGCGCCGGTCCGGCCCGGCGCCCCGCTTGGTCGTCGTGATGACCGCCACGGACGACAGATTGGCGACTTCGGACGAGGCGAAGGGTCGTCACGGGCCCCAAAGGGATCCATCGGGCTGCATGCTCAGGACGCTTTGGTCGCGTTGTCGTTCCACGGCGACATGCGCGGGCGGAAAGCCGCGGGGCAGCAACGTCAGCGCGGCGAGGAGCGCCGAGTCGGGCGACGTCAGCCCGGCGTTGCGCGGCGATGGGCGGCGGCGAACCAGGCGACGAGCCGGTCAAGGGCGTGGCCGTCCAGATCCGGGGGCGAGAAGGCAATCCACTCGGGGCCCCGCCCCGAAGGCGCGGCGTCTGGCGTTCGCGCGGCTGCGTAGGCGATGGCCTGATCCAACCGGAATTCGGCAACGCCGGCACGAACGACCGTGAATCGGGTCCCGGCTCGCGACCAGGCCGTACCGCCGTCCTCAAGGGCCTCGGCGGTCGTGTCCGGCAATTCCAGCGCGGCCGCGTCGAGGGTCGCCCGCAACCGATCCGCGACAGTCACTCGCGGGTGGCGGCGAGCACGGCGGCCAGGTCGTCGGCGTGGTCCGCGTAGTGA
This sequence comes from Chloroflexota bacterium, assembly GCA_015661135.1. GTDB lineage: Bacteria > Chloroflexota > Limnocylindria > Limnocylindrales > CSP1-4 > UBA5189. Next base: position 2,165 of record JACVXW010000140.1, on the reverse strand, counting down.
TCGATGGTCTCGTCGACGAAGGTCTTGAGGTGGACCGGGTTCTTCACCCAGCGTGATCCCGGGACCACGGTCAGGTGGCCGCGAAGTTCACCGGCAACGGTCTCCAGCCGCGCGCGGACCTCCTCGATCGGGAGCGCCCGCCACTCGGTCTGAATGTCGCCATTCATCTGGTCACCGCGGGCGTCCCAGGCCGCGTCCATGCGGTCGATCGTGGGGCTCGTTTCGCCGATCGCGAGGTCCCGGGCCATCGACAGCGCCCATTCCTGCCAGGCGACCATGTGAGAGATCAGGTCCCGCGCCGACCAGCCGTGGGCGCCCTCGATTTCCTCGTCCAGCCGGTCGTCCGGGATGGTCGCGAGGGCCTCGTATGGGCGCCACGCCTCCCGCTCCTCCTCAAGGAATTCCAGCGCGTTCAGGTACATGGGGCTCCTTTCCAGGACCGCGACAGGATCAACGAGGCTCAGACGGCGACCGGCTCACGGTACTCGCCGAAGACGGCGCGAAGTACGGCACATTGCTCGCCGAGGGTCGCATATGCGGCGGCACAGCGCAGGAAGTGCGGCATCAGGTTGGTCCCGCTCGATTCGGGAAGGTTCGCGGCATCGCCCAGGCCGCGCAGCGCGGACTCGACCGCGCCCGCGTCGCGCTCGCGGCGGGTCCGCTCCAGGCGCTCCAGCTGGCGCTCGAGGGAGCCGGGGGGAACCGCGAGCACGGGCACCCTCGTGACCTCGGCCTCGTCGACGTAGGCGTTGACGCCCACGATCCGTCGCTCACCGGCATCGAACTCACGCTGGAAGCGGTAGGCGGCATCCGAGATCTCGCGCTGCGGGTAGCCGTCCCGGATGGCGGCGACCATCCCGCCCCGCCGGTCGATCTCGTCCAGGTACCGCCAGACCTCACGCTCGACCTCGTTGGTCAGGGATTCCACGAACCAGGACCCGCCGAGCGGATCCACCAGGGAGGCAGCGCCGGTCTCCTCGGCGATGACCTGCTGTTGGCGGAGTGCCAGGAGCGCGGCTTCGGCCGTGGGCACCGCAAGGGCTTCATCGTAGGCGTCAGTGTGGAGCGACTGCGTCCCGCCGAGTACGGCGGCGAGGGCCTGGACCGCGACCCGGGTCAGGTTGTTGAGCGGCTGCTGCGGGGTGAGCGAGACGCCAGCCGTCTGGGTATGGAAGCGCATCCAGGTGGACCGTTCGTTCTCGGCCCGGTAGCGCTCGCTCATGAGCTTCCACCAGATCCGGCGCGACGCCCGGAACTTGGCGATCTCCTCGAAGAAGTCGCTGTGGGAGTTGAAGAAGAAGCTCAGGCGCGGCGCGAAGTCGTCCACCCTGAGGCCCCGCGCCAGGGCCGCTTCCACGTAGGCCATGCCGTCGGCGATCGTGAAGGCCAGCTCCTGGACGGCGGTCGAGCCGGCCTCGCGGATGTGGTAGCCGGAGATCGACACGGTGTTCCAGCGGGGCATCTCGCGCGTCCCGAACTCGATCGTGTCCGTCACCAGGCGCATGGAGGGCTCGGGCGGGAAGAGGAACTCCTTCTGGGCAACGAACTCCTTGAGGATGTCGTTCTGGGTAGTCCCCTCGAGGGCGGCCCTCGGGAAGCCGGCCTTTTCCGCGGCAACGATGTACATCGCCCAGATCGGGGCCGCCGGCGAGTTGATGGTCATCGACGTGGAGACGCGATCGAGGGGCAGGCCCGCGAGCAGGACCTCCATGTCGGCGAGCGAGCTCACCGCCACGCCACATGTCCCGAACTCACCCTCCGCCTCGGGGTCGTCCGTGTCGTAGCCGTACAGGGTCGGCATGTCGTACGGTGGCTCACCCGGCAGGCCGATGTCCCGGCCGGCATCCGCGTCGTCCCACCGGCCGGCGGCGAGGGGGTCGCCGTGGTGATCCACCGCCGTAGGCCCGCCGGGGCCGCGGGTCGAGCTCCCCGGTTCGCCTTCCAGCGACCATGGGCCGTAGAGATCGTCAAGCGCGATGTCGCCGAGGGTAACGAACTGTTCCTGCCGCTCCGGGGACCGCAGCCTCGCTGGATCCAGCCGCTCCTCGCGCCAGCGCTGCCGGCGCGAGGACCACGAATCGGAGGCTCGATTCATCTCGGACCCGACTCTAGCACGGGGTCAGGGCGTGGCCGCGGGCAGTCCGGCGGTCGCCGCGATGGCTGCC
>JACVXW010000139.1 GCA_015661135.1 Chloroflexota bacterium | reverse complement strand
GACGTCCCCGACGCGCCGGAGTCGTGCCGTGGGTGTCGTCGCAGGACGACAACTGGACGTCCATTCCGTTCCAGCGACGGCCGACCAGGGCAGGGAGCAGCCTCCGGGCCCGCGAGATTGCCAAATTGCCGCACGGGACGACTGAATGACGCTCTCGGACGTCGGAGCGACGTCCACGAACGACGGAACGACGCCCGGGTCTGTCGGCAGGCGCACGGGAGCAGGGGTTGTGGTCCAGTTGTCGCTCAGCGACGACATCGGGCCGCCGGCGGGCTGGGCGAGACGGGTCCCGAGCGCCGCGCGAGACGGGGCGCCGGGCGAGCAGGGGCTGCCGCGCGCAGCCGGGCGGCAATGAACGATCAGCGGGTGCCGGCGGTGGCCTCGGGGTCGGCGATGGTCGTCGGCAGGTCGGCCAGCAGGGGCGGAGTCCAGGCCCAGGCGGCGCCGTGGTGCTTGCCGACGGCGCCGTGCCGTGCCGCCTCCACACGGAGTGGCAGCCCAAAGATCTCGATGAACCCGACCGCGGACGCGTGGTCGAACGCATCGCCCTCGTCGTACGTGGCCAGGTTCTTGTCGTACAGGGACAGGGGCGAGCGGCGCCCCGCGACGACCGCGGACCCGTGATCCAGCCGCATCCGGACCTCGCCCGAGACCACGCGCTGGGATGACGCCACGTACCCCCGCAGATCGCGGTGCAGCGCCGAGAACCACAGCCCGTCGTAGGTGAGCTGCGCGTGCTCGTTGGCCACGAGCTGATTGAATCGGAGCGTGTCCTTGGATAGCGTCAGCCCCTCCAGCGCGCGGTGCGCCGCGTGGAGAATCGTGGCCGCGGGGGTCTCGTAGATCTCGCGGCTCTTGATGCCGACGAGCCGGTCCTCGACGTGATCGATCCGTCCAACGCCATGGGCACCGCCAGCCGAGTGCAGCCGCTCCACGAGCGCCACGGGCTCCAGGAACTCCCCGTCGAGCGAGACGGGGACGCCGCCCTCGAACCCGATGAGCACCTCGACCGCCGGCGGGGCCGAGGAAGGATCCACGGTCCACTCGTATGCATCGGCCGGTGGCGAGACCCACGGATCCTCGAGGATGCCGGTCTCGCACGAGCGCCCCCAGAGGTTGACGTCTATCGAGTAGGGCGAGGACTTCGTGATCGGAATCTCGATCCCGCGCTCGGCGGCGTAGTCGATCTCCTGGTCGCGGGTCAGGCCCATGCCCACGCGCATCGGCGCGACGACCGAGAGCCCGGGATCCAGGGCGTGGACGGCGACATCGAAGCGGACCTGGTCATTGCCCTTGCCGGTGCAGCCGTGGGCGACCGCATCGGCGCCCTCGCGCTGCGCCACCTCGACGAGCAGCTGCGCGATCAGCGGCCGGGCCAGCGCCGTGGCCAGCGGGTAGGCACCCTGGTAGACCGCGTTGGCCTGGAGGTGCGGCCAGACGAAATCCGTCACGAAGCGTTCGCGCGCGTCCACGACGTACGCCCGCGAGGCGCCGGCCGACATGGCCCGCCGCTCCACACCCGGGCGGAGCGAGCCGCCGCCCACGTCCACGGTGAGCGTCACGACCTCCACGTCGTGCTGCTCCTTCAGCCACGCGACGGCGACGGACGTGTCCAGCCCGCCCGAGTAGGCGAGGACGACCTTTTTCATCGAATTTCCTCCAAGTCGGCAACGACGGTGCCGCCCGTGCCCAGGGTGCCCGCGACACCCCCGGCGCTCGGCGACTGCAAGGCGTTGAAGCGGGCGAGCCACCGCAGGAGGGCGGCCTCGTCCGCGAAGAGCACGAGGAGCGTGTTGTCGCCGGCCACTGTCCCGACCTGCTCGTCGAGCGTTGACTCGTCAATGGCCTGGGCGATGACGCTGGCGGCACCCGGGGTGCCGGTGAGCACGAGGATGAGCCCGCTCCGCCCGACCGCGATGGGAATGTCCGCGAGCATCCTGGACAGTTTCTCGTCCGCGTCGGGATGACTGGTGGATGGCGGGAGGTCATCCGCGAGGACGTAGACGTGGCGGTCCCCGCGCCACGCCTTGACGAGGCCGAGCTCCGCGATGTCGCGCGACACCGTGGCCTGCGTGACCGCATAGCCCCGCGCCGTGAGCCGATCCGCCAGTTCCTGCTGGCTGCCGATCATCTCGCGCGCCACGACCTCGCGGATCGCCCGCTGGCGATCGCGCTTCTGGGCAGGATGGGCGAGCCCGTGCACGACGGCCACGTCAGGCGACCCCGAGCCGCGCATCGCGGCGGGAAGTGATCCGCGTCCCGAAGGTCGGATCGTCGAGGGCTCGGGCGAGGGCGCCCGGGACCGAACCGTCCGCGATGATCGCCTCCGTGCCCTCCCAGGCGAGCGCGCCGAGGGCGGCCCGGATCTTGGGGACCATGCCCCCGGCGATGACCCCGCCGTCGATGAGTGACTCTGCCTCCGCCGCGGTCAGCGTGTCCAGCTTGTGGCCCGCCGCGTCGCGAACGCCGTCGACGTCCGTCATGAGGACCAGTTGCCGCGCCCCGATGCCGGCCGCGATGCCGGCCGCGACATCGTCCGCGTTGACGTTGCAGACGATCCCGAGCTCGTCCCGGGCGAGCGGCGCGACCACGGCGACCTGGCCGGCGACGAGGAGGGCATCGAGGAGATCGCGCCGCAGCCCGACGACGCGGGCGACGAACCCGAGATCCGGGATCCGCTCACCGATCAGCAGCCCGCCGTCCACGCCGGACAGCCCGACGGCATCGACCCCGAGCGCGCGAAGGCCCGAAACCAATTCGGAGTTGATGACCCCGCGGAGGACCGCCGCGGCGACCTCGAGCGAGGCAGCATCCGTGACCCGCAGGCCGCCGCGGAACTGCGAGACGACCCCCATCCGGTCCAGCCATTCGGTGAGGCGCTTGCCGCCGCCGTGGACGAGGATCACAGGGCGTCGACGAGCGACCTCCGCGACCTCGGCCAGGACCTGGGCCTGGTCCGCGATCGTGGTCCCGCCGAGCTTGACGACGATGGTCTCGCTCACGTCGTGTACTCGCTGTTCTCGATGACGTACGCCTCGGTGAGGTCGCAGCCGAAGGCCTCGCCCGCTCCGGTCCCGAGGCCGAGGTCGAGCGAAAGGACGATCTCCGGGGCGTGCATGGCCTCCCGGGTTGCGACCCGGTCGAACGGCTGGGGACCGCCGGCCGCACCGTCGAAGACGAGGTGACCGGCGATCGTGATCCGGAGGCGGGAAGGGTCGAGGCTCGCCGGGGTGCCGCCCCGGAGGAAGGCCTGGTCGGGCGGCAGCCCCGCGGCAGCGAGCACCGGCGGGTCCGCGAGTCGGGCGTTGCCGGCCGCGCCGGCGATCCGCCCCCAGTTCGGGTCCTTGCCGTGCGCGGCGGCCTTGACGAGGCTGCTCGAAACGACGGCGCGGGCCACGGCGCGGGCATCGGCATCGTCCGCGGCGCCGGTCACCCGGCAGGTCAGGAGGCACGTGGCGCCCTCGCCGTCCGCAGCCTGCTGGCGAGCGAGGTCGCGGGCCACGGCCTCCACCGCGGCGGCGAGCGCGGCCGCTGCCGGCGTGCCGGCAAGGACCGCGGAGGCGGCGGAGGCGCCCGACGCGGAGGCGCCCGACGCGAGGAGGAAGACCGTGTCGTTGGTGCTCGTGTCCCCATCCACCGAGAGCTGGTCCCAGGTGCGCGCGGCGGCGGGACGGAGGATGGAGGCGAGGAGCTCCGGGGTCGCGGCGGCGTCCGTCAGGACGATTGCGAGCATCGTGGCCATCCGGGGATGGATCATGCCGACGCCCTTGGCGATCCCCGTGACGATGACCTCGTGGAGCGTCCCGTCCGGGCCGGGGAGGGCCACCGTGACCGTCGCGGCCTTGGTCCGCGTGTCCGTGGTCCGGAGCGCGACGGCGGCCACGTCGAGCCCATCGTCCGTGGCCGCGAGCACCGGGACGAGCGCGTCGAGGCCCGCAGCGACCTTGTCGAGCGGTAGCCGCGTCCCGATGACCCCGGTGGAGAGGTACAGGACCTCGCCAACATCGATGCCGAGCGCGCCGGCGACCAGTTCCCCAACGCGGACCTGGTCCGCGTCTCCTGCGGCTCCCGTGGCCGCGTTCGCGCAGCCGCTGGTGGAGACGATCGCCCGCGCCCAGCCGGCCGAGGCCGCGAGCGCGGTCCGTGACAGGCGAACGGGCGCGGCCGCGAACGCATTCGGGGTGAAGACCGCGGCCACGGCGGCTGATGAGCGCGAGATCCGGTCGGCCGCTGGCCTTGATGCCGGCGGCGCGACCGCCCGCGAGGAACCCGCCGGGGAGGCGGGCGCGCCGCTCCACGGTCGGAAGGTCCGGCATGGCTACGGGGCGAGCGGCAGGGCCTCGAGCCCCGCCGTCTCGGGCAGCCCGAAGACGATGTTGAACGCCTGGACACCCTGTCCCGCGGCGCCCTTGACGAGGTTGTCGATCACCCCGATCGTGAGGATCCGGCCGCTCCGCTCGTCAACCCGCGCGAACACCCGGGCGTGGTTGCTCCCCAGCACGTGCCCCGTGGACGGCGGCGCGGAGACCACCGTCACGAACGGCTCCCCGGCGTACGCGTCCGCGTACAGGGCGTCGAGCTCGGATTGCGAGACCGGTCGAGAGGGCCGGACGTGGCAGGCGGCGAGGATGCCGCGCGTCATCGGGACGAGGTGGGGCAGGAAGTCGAGGCCGCGCGCCGCCGCCGCGCCCGCGCCGCCGGACGCCGCCCCGGCGCCGAGGACGCCAAGTTCCTGCTCCATCTCCGCTGTGTGCCGGTGCGAGAAGACCCCATAGGCCCTGATGCTCTCGTTGACCTCGGCGAACTG
>JACVXW010000138.1 GCA_015661135.1 Chloroflexota bacterium | reverse complement strand
CGATCGTCGAGGGAGCCGCTGGGACCACGGGGTCGCTCGGCGCCCGGTGACGGCGCGGTGCCGGCACGGTCAGACTTCGTGGAGCCGGGAGATGCGCTCGATCGCAAGCGCCCGACCCGTCGCCGGGTCCACGTCTACCTGGGCGGCGTTGAAGATAACCGGCCCATCCCCCACCTCGAAGCGCGTCGGCAGGGCGTTGATGAATCGCGGGAGCACGGTCCGCGGCAAGAACCCGATGACGCTCCAGATGGGGCCCGTCATCCCGAGATCGGTCTGGTAGGCGGTACCGTGCGGCAGGATTCGTTCGTCGCCCGTGACGACATGGGTGTGCGTACCAACGACGACCGAGACGCGGCCATCGAGGTACAGCCCCATGGCGTTCTTTTCCGACGTGATCTCGCAGTGGAAGTCAACCAGGCGCACCGGCGGTAGGCCCTCGGAACTTTCGTCGAGCAGCTTGTCCGCCTCGGTGAACGGGTTGTCGGTCTGCTGCATGTACGTGCGGCCCTGGAGGTTGATCACCGCGAGATCCGTGCCATCGAGCGCCTGGTAGACACCCCAGCCGCGACCCGGAACCTCGTGGGTCCCGTAGTTGAGCGGCCGCAGGATGCGGTCATTGCTCTCCAGGGCCGGGTAGATCTCGCGCTTGTCCCAGATGTGATTGCCGGACGTGATCACGTCAACGCCGTGGGCGAAGAGCGCATCGGCGGTCGAGATCGTGAGGCCCATTCCACCGGCGAGGTTCTCGCCGTTGGCCGTCACGAAGTCGATGCTTCGCTCCTCGCGAAGCGCCGGCAGGATGGCCTCCAGCGCCAGCCTCCCCGGCTTCCCGATCACGTCGCCGATCATGAGCACCCGGCACGCGCCCGTGGGCCGTGGCACGTTGCCATTCGGCGCGTTTCCGAGGCGAACGCGGCCGGCGAGCTGCTCGCTTCGCTGACCGCCGGGATCGGCTACTTCGCGTACTCCACGGCCCGCGTCTCGCGGATGACCGTGACCTTGATCTGGCCCGGGTAGGTCAGCTGCTCCTCGATCTTCTTGACGATGTCCCGGGCGAGGCGCGTGGCGGTCAGGTCGTCGATCTCCTCGGGCCGGACGAGGATCCGGACTTCGCGGCCGGCCTGGACGGCGAACGAGCGCTCGACTCCGGTGAAGGACTCGGCGATCGCCTGGAGGTCCTCGAGGCGCTTGACGTAGGTCTCCATCGTTTCGCCGCGGGCCCCCGGCCTCGATGCCGAGATGGCGTCCGCGACCTGCACAATCGGCGCTTCCAGGCAGGTGTACTCGACCTCCTGGTGGTGAGCGGCGATGCCGTTCACGACCTTCGGCGGGAGGTTTTCCCTGAGGGCGATCGCGGCGGTGATCGACGGCCTTGCCGATGTCGTGGAGGAGGCCGCCCATCTTGGCCGCCATGACGTCAGCCCCGAGCTCGGCGGCGATCACGGCGGCGAGGGCGCTCGTCTCGGTCGAGTGGACGAGGACGTTCTGGCCGTAGCTCGTCCGGAACTTCAGGCGACCGAGGAGGCGAATGATCTCCGACGGCAGGCCCGGGACACCGGCCTCATACGCGGCCGCCTCACCGGCCTGGCGCATGACGAGGTCCACCTCTGCCTTTGCCTTGGCGACGACCTCTTCGATCCGGCCGGGATGAATCCGCCCGTCGCCCATGAGCTTGGTCAGGGCGATCCGGGCCACCTCGCGCCGGACCGGATCGAAGCCGGACAGGACGACCGTCTCGGGGGTGTCGTCGATGATCAGGTCGATGCCGGTGGCCTGCTCGAGGGCCCGAATGTTGCGGCCCTCACGGCCGATGATTCGGCCCTTCATCTCGTCGTTCGGCAGGTGGACGACGGTGACGGTGTGCTCGGCGGTGTGGTCCGCTGCGACCCGCTGCATCGCGGTGACGATGATGTCGCGAGCCTTCTCGTTGGCTTCTTCGCGGGCTCGCCGCTCGATCGCCCGGGCCAGCTTGACGGCGTCGTGCTCGGCCTCCTCACGGATCGCCTCGAGGAGCATCGCCTTGCCGTCCTCGGCAGACATGCCGCTCACCTTCTCGAGAGCGAGGACGCGCTCCGCGTTCAGCTTCCCGAGCTCGTCACGCTGGCGCTCCAGGTCCAGTTCGCGCTCCAGGAGTTTGCGGTCCCGCTGCTCGAGCATGTCCGAACGCTGATCAAGCTGCTCGTCCCGCGCCACGAGACGACGTTCCTGCGTGGCGAGCTCGTTTCGACGAGAGCGGGCTTCGTCCTCCGCTTCTCGCTGGAGGCGGATCTTCTCTTCCTTGGCTTCGAGGATCAGGTCCTTCTGCTGGGCCCGAGCATCCGAGACAATGCGGGCGGACTTCTCATGGGCGACCTTGACCGACTGGTTCGCCCATCGACTGCGTGCGACGAAGCCGACGGCGATACCACCGGCCAGCGCCACGAGGGCGACGGCGAGGTATTCCATCTGTTCCTCCCATCCGGCCTGGCGGCCGGACGCGTGTCGTTCGATCAGCGGTCCGCCACGGCATGGGAGTCACGCCCCCGTGGGCTCCGGGCGAGCCGTGCCGCGTAGCCTACTACGACGGATGGAGGCGGGCGTCGGACCTGCTGACCGTGTCAGCCCTCGCCTTCCCCCGGCACCCCCAGCTCTCGGGCGAGCTGCCCGGATACTCCCGGGTCGAACCCGTTCCGCGCGAGGAGCGAATACGCTCGTTGCCTGCGGGCCCGTGGATCCGCAACTCGTCCCAGGGCGGCCGCATGGCGCCCCAGCAGACGACGAGCGGCGATCTCGTCCGCGGAGGCCCGGTTATCAGAGCCTGCAACTCCGTCATCGACGACCGGATTCCTCTCCGCGAGTGTCCGCGAGATCGTCTCGCCGTCGATGCCCTTCTGCCGAAGCTCCATCCGCAGCGCTCGTTCGCCGCGAGGTCGCGCTCGATCCCGGGACTCGACCCACAACGTCGCGAATGAGGCGTCGTCCAGCATGCCCAGCTCGGACAGGCGATCGATGGCGCCGGCGACCAGGTCCTCGCGGTAGCCCGCTTGCGTCAGGCGACGCCGAACCTCGGCGACGGACCGATGGCGGGTCTCGAGGAACCGAAGGGCGGCGTCCAGCACGATGGCCGGATCATCCACCTCCGCCCGGCGGTCGCGCCGCTCCGCAAAGCCCTCGTATCGTCGGCCTGCCGTGTTACTCGGCCTCCTCGATGCCTTCGACCGGGAGGGCGACGGTACTCACCTTGGTGCGGATCTTGGTCTCGATGTCCAATGCAATCGCCGGGTTGGCGCGGAGGAAGTCCTTCGAGGCCTCGCGACCCTGGCCGAGGCGAGTGTCCGCATGGGTGAACCACGACCCGGTCTTGTCCACGACGCCCATCGCGACCCCGACGTCCAGGAGGCCGCCCTCCTTCGAGATACCCTCGCCGTACATGACGTCGAACTCCGCGACGCGGAACGGCGGCGCGACCTTGTTCTTCACGACCTTGACCCGGACGTGATTGCCGATGACGACCTCACGATCCTTCACCGGCGCGATGCGGCGCACGTCGAGCCGCACCGAGGCGTAGAACTTGAGCGCCCGGCCGCCGCTCGTCGTCTCGGGATTGCCGAACATGACGCCGATCTTCTCGCGCAGCTGATTGATGAAGATCACGGACGTACGGGAGCGGTTGATCGCGCCGGCCAGCTTGCGAAGCGCCTGGCTCATCAGGCGCGCCTGCAGCCCCGGCAGCGAGTCGCCCATCTCCCCTTCGATCTCGGCCTTGGGCACGAGGGCCGCCACGGAATCGATCACCACCACATCCACCGCCCCGGAGCGCACTAGGATCTCGCAGATCTCAAGTCCCTGCTCACCCGTGTCGGGCTGCGAGACGAGCAGATTCTCGATGTCCACGCCCAGCTTCTTCGCGTATTCCACGTCGAGGGCGTGCTCGGCGTCGATGTAGGCGGCGGCGCCGCCGGCCCGCTGCGCGTGCGCCACGACGTGCAGCGCGAGCGTGGTCTTGCCGCTCGACTCGGGGCCGAAGATTTCGGTCACCCGTCCCCGGGGAATGCCGCCGATGCCGATCGCGGCATCGAGGTTGATCGCGCCCGTCGGGATGGCGCTCACCCGCACCTGTGGCGAGTCTGCGCCCATGCGCATGATGGAGCCCTTGCCGCACGTCTTTTCGATCTGGGTGATGGCGAGGTTCAGCGCCTTGCGCCGGTCATCGGACAGCTTGGTGGGTTCCGTCATGGTCAGCCTCGACATGGGTTGCGAGCCTCGAAGGGGAAGGAGGCCCGAATATATACCGAAACAAGCGTTACCGCCAGCCAGGCCGGAATGCGTCGGCCATATGCTCCAACTTATTGTCGATCAATGCGATACAGTCAAAACGGTACACGTCCGACGGCTGCCCGCACCGGTCCACCCACACTCGCGCCGCCTTGACCATTTCCCGCCGCTTGGCACCGGTGATCGCCTCGAACGGACTGCCGAACTCAGTTCCCCGTCGCGTCTTCACCTCGACGAAGGCCACCAGGTTGCCCCGGCGTACGACGAGATCGAGCTCCACGCGGCCGACCCGGAAGCGGTGCGCGACGACCTCCCAGCCGCGGCTCTGGAGGTAGCGGATTGCCTGCTCCTCCCCCGCGAGGCCGCGCCGGTGGCGCGGGTCGGTCCAGTCCGCCGGATCGCTACGCACGCCGCTTGGCATGGCAGCGAAGATACCGGCCCTGCCCGCAACGCCGATAACCGGATCGCCGCCCGCCGGCGCGTTTTCGCGCCGGCGGGGGCCTCCGGAATCAATATATAGATGACTGGCGAGACGAACTACTTGATGACGCGGCTCAGGCCGTACAGTCCGCCCGCGATACTGATAAGCAGGGCGGCGACCCGCAGGTTGTCGGTGCCCGTGCCCGGCCGCTTCGTATCCACGACAATCTGGTCGCCGTCGCGCAGGTTCAGCGCGTCGAGATCGATCTCGGTCGATGCCCCTTCCCAGACCCGGTGTCCGTTGCGCTCGATGGACATCTTGTTCGGCTTCGCAAACTGGGTCGTGCCGCCCGCGGCCATGAGGGCGTCCGCGAGCCGGCCATCGGCGGGAACGGAGTAGACGCCGGCGCGCGCCACCTCGCCCTGGATCGACAGGCGGATCAGGGGCTGGGCACGCACGACCGCGTTGGTCCGGAACCGGTTGACGTACTCCGACAGCTTGCCGTCGAGCTCGGAGCGCAGCACGCCCTTGAGCGATAGCGAGCCGACGGTGGGGGCCGGCAGCATCAGATCGCGCTGCGATCCAACGACAAACGTGTCGGTCAGCGCGGGCTCGGCCTGCACCATCAGCGCGATCCGGTCGCCGCGCCGGAAATCGCCTTCCGTCAGCCGTGTCTTGATGCGCACCGCCAGCTCGGATGCGCCGGCCCGTTGGGTCGCGGCCTCGAGCTCCTGGCGCGTCGCCATAGGGCGATCGGCCAGCGAATCGTCGCGCGTTTGCGCCACGGCGCCGCCAGGCGTCAACAGCAACAGGATGCCGCCAAGAACTGCCCAGGCACGGATCATGACCGACCTCCAAGAACGCTGGGCAGGGCTTCCCTGGTGGGACCTTCGTCGTCCACCAGCTCATACTCCGCCGTT
>JACVXW010000137.1 GCA_015661135.1 Chloroflexota bacterium | reverse complement strand
GGGGTCCAGCGCGGCGGTGAGCCCGGCCGCCCCGGCTGCGGATCGCAGGGCGGCGAACCGCCCCGCAAGGTCGTCCGACGGGAGGAACCGGCCATCCGGGCCGAGGTTCCCATCCACAGGCGCATTCAACGCGGTCGGGATGTGGCCGGCGACCGGGTCGATCGGCTCCATCTCGCCGCGATAGCGCGGCCCGCCGCGCGCGTCCAGGAGGAGGATGCCCCCGAGGCGGGGCTTGAGCGCTTCGCGGTCGACGGTGCGCCGCCAGCGCGGTGCGAGCGTGAGTCGCGCCGGCGCGACGACCGGCACGTCGGCCGTCAGGGGGAGCCCGGCGGCGGTCCACGCCGGCAGGCCGCCATCGAGGACGAGCGCGCCACCGCCCCGCCCGTCCGCGCCGAATCCGAGGTCCTCAAGCATCCACCACAGCCGGGCCGCGACCCAGCCGCCGACATCGTCATAGGCGACCACCGTGTCCCCGTCGCCGATTCCGCGCTCGCCGAGCATCGCGGCGAAGTCCGCGGGGGCAGGCAGTGGATGGCGCCCAGGCCCGCTCGAAGCCACGAGATCGGTATCCACGTCAACGTGGACGGCGCCCGGGATGTGCCCGGCTTCATAGGCCGCTAGGCCGGTGCCCGGCGGCTGTCCCAGGTACCAGCGGACATCGACCATCCGGACGTCGGGCCGCCCTTCGGCGATCCAGCCCGCGAGGGTCTGCGGCGAGACGATGGGGGAGTCCATGGCAACGGGAGTATGCCAGCGGCTCCCGGTGCCAGCCGGCTCCCCGGCGGAGGCCTCTGCTATTCTTCGCCGCGGCCCGGCCCTCGCGGCCCGGCCCGGCGGTCGCCCGGCGACCCCGTTCGCTCCGGCGTAGCTCAGTGGTAGAGCGGGCGACTGTTAATCGCTTGGTCGTAAGTTCGAATCTTACCGCCGGAGCCATTCGAAATCTTGTGGCGCGGCCCTAGCGCGGCCAGGCGATGGCCGGGCGCGCTCGACTTACGTCGGGACCTCGACGAACACCCCATCCTCACCAGACGCGACTCGGTAGGTTCGGATCGGGAAATCGGACGGTCCCCGCTCCCTCGCACCCGTTGTCACATCGAACTGGCTGCCGTGGCGCGGGCAGGTGATGATCGGCCCATCGAGCGTGCCATCGGCGAGCGATGCGCCGGCATGCGGGCACTCATCGCGGATCGCGTGGAGACGGCCGGCGACCCGCATGACGACGATCGAGCCGCCCGGGGCGTCCGGCAACCGACCGACGAGGCCGTCCCCCTCTCGCAACATGAGCCGGACCGGGAGGCGCGTGATCGCGGCGTCCCGACCCCGCCCGCCCGAACGCGCTTCGAGCGCGCGCTCGAGTTGGGCGACGAACGCGCCACGACTGGCGACGAGCGACGCGCCGGCGGCCAGCGCCCCGTGCCAGCGCTCCTGATCGGGGAAACTGATCGAACCAGCCACGAGCGTCGATGGCCATCGACGGCACCAGGTGCCGATCCGGTCGATCGCGCCGGGCGATCCGATGTCGACGACGATCGCAATCGGCGGCTGAGCGTCCGACGGCTCGCCGAGGTCCGCGATTCGGACCAGGGACACCCCGCGCTTCGCGGCCAGCGCTGCGAGTCGCCCGAGAATGATGGGATCGTTGAGATCGGCGACCAGCAGGTCAGCCCCGGCAGTCGAGTGTTCAGACCCGAACGGATCGAGCCCCGGCGTCGTCAACGGACCCTCCTCAGCGCGAGGTTCACAGGATAGCCCCGTCCTCGAGGTTGCCCGACCGGCTCGCGTACCCTGCGCGGATGCAGTTCAGCCTCGGTCGCGTCACCGAACCATTCCGCGCCATGGACCGGCCCATCGCGATCCTCGCTGCCATCTCGTTCATCTCGCAGGTCGGCGTGTCGATCATGCTGCCGCTGCTGCCGCTGTTCGCGCTCCAGTTGGGCGCAACCCCCCGTGATCTGGGCCTCATGGTCAGCCTGTTCGCGGTCACGAACACTGTTGGCCAACTCGGTTCCGGCGTACTCAGCCGCTGGCTATCGCCACGCCGTCAGCTGCCGTTGGGCCAGGGTGCGTACGCCGCCGCGGTTCCACTCATCGCGTATCGCGCCCTCGCCGGCTTCGGCGGAGGTCTGTCGATCATCGCGGAGCGCCTCTACATCGCCCGCGTGGCCGATCAGGCACGGCTCGCGTTCACGAATGGAATCCTCTCGGCGTCCGGCTCGGCCGGATCCGTCCTCGGGCCGGTCATCGGCGGACTCCTGGCCCTTTCGGATCTGCGGATCCCGTTCATCGTGGTCGGGATCACTTCCACCATCGCGGTGGTGGCCGCCGTTCTCTTCCTGCCCGGGGAACCGGTGACGCCGCCACGGACTGCCACCACGGATCCTGCCCCGGCGAGCCCGTCGACGGCCACGGCCGGCCGGCTTCGTGGCGGCATCGCCACGTGGCAGCCGCTCGCGGCACTCGCGTTGTGGAGCTTCGGGTTCAACATCGCGTTCGGTGGCTGGATCACGACGTTCGGGCCGTACGCAAGCGATCGCCTCGCCATGCCCATCAACCAGGTCAGCCTGATCTTCGCGATGTTCGGGATCGGATCCATCGTCATGGGACCGTGGCTCAGCCACCGGGCAGATCGTGGCGGGCGCCGCCGGATGGTCGCGATCGGGACCCTGCTGGTGTTGCTGAACCTCCTGGCCATGATCGTTCGCGCGCCCACGCTGGTGATCTTTGGGTCGGCGATCATCGCCGGCGGCGGCCTGGCCGCCGCTCAGGCCTCCTGGTTCGCGTTGCTCAGCGTGGCCACGGACGGCGGCCGTCGCGGCCGCGCGTTCGGCCTCGTCGCCGCCCTCCCCAACCTGGGGATCGTGGCCGGCGCGACGCTCGCGTCCGAGGTCTGGCAGCAGCTCGGGATCGACCAGTCCCTGTGGGTGCCGGCGGTGGCGCTCATCCTCGCCGCGGCCTCGCTCGTCCTGGTCAAACGGGACCGGGCCGCGGCTTCGGCGCCGGCCGGCTGACCTGGGCGACGGCCACGACCGGAGGCCGGCTCAGTCCAGGTCGACCCCGTCGTTCCAGCGGCTGACCACGGGCGTCTCACGTTCCCAGCCGAGGATGGAGATCGTGGCGGTCGAAAGCGCGAGGTATGCCCCGGCGGCGGGTGGCAGACCGACCCAGCGCGCGCCGAGGACGCGCAGCAGGTGAGCGTGCGCGAAGCAGAGCGTGTCGCCGTCCAGCGCCACCGCCCGAGCAATGACGCCATCGGACCGTGACGCGACGGACTCGATCGGCTCGCCGCCCCGTACACCGTGGGTCCAGATGGACCAGCCCGGGCGCTCCTCCCGGATCTCGGCGGTGGTCCGGCCCTCATCTTCGCCGTAATCCCACTCCAGCAGATCGGGATCAAGGATGGCGCGATCGCCGAACCCGGCGAGGCGTGCCGTCTCCGATGCCCTGCTCAGCGGACTCGTTACGACCGCCGCAAACGAGTGGCCGATCAGGCGATGGCCGAGCTCGGCGGCCTGGCGGCGACCGGCGTCGGTCAGGGGTATGTCCGTTCGCCCAGTGTGCCGCCTGAGGCGAGCCCACTCGGTCTCGCCGTGGCGAACGAGCCACAGCCGCGGCCGCGTTTCGGGCGCAAACGCTGCCGACGGGTCTGCCATCGCTCTCAGTCTACGGTCGCGCGTCGTCCGCGATTGCACCCCAAGGTCCACATGACGGCCGACTACACTTTCGGCGCCGGGAGGCAGCAGGCACGGGCACGAGGACGGAGGATCTGGTCATGGCTCTCTACTTGACGCGCTTCAGCTACACGCCCGAAGCGTGGGCTCGACTGGCAAAGAACCCCGAGGACCGGCGCGACGCGGCGCGCAAGTACATCGAATCGGTCGGCGGGAAGTTGCACGGTTTCTGGTATGCCTTCGGCGAATTCGACGGCTACAACCTCTGGGAAGCCCCGGACAACGTTTCGATGGCGGCCGTTGCGATCGCCATCGGCGGCGGCGGGGCGCTGGCGAAGTGCGAGACCACGGTGCTCCTCACGGTCGAGGAGACCCTGGACGCCCTCCAACGGGCCGGTTCCGTCGGCTACCGGGCGCCCGGGGCGTAACGGCCTATGCTCGGGCAATGGGGAAGCTCATCTACTCGCTGAACGTCTCGCTCGACGGTTTCGTCGAGACACCGGACCACGGTCTCGAATGGGCGCTGGTCGATGAAGAGCTCCACACCTGGTTCAACGACCAGGCACGCGGGACGGA
>JACVXW010000136.1 GCA_015661135.1 Chloroflexota bacterium | reverse complement strand
AGTACGACAGCACCGTCCAGGTCAACACGGTCGCCGGTCCGGGTCGGGGAGCGGCAGTCATCCGGATCAAGGGCAGCAGGCGCGCGCTTGCCGCAAGTACGGACGCGAATGCACCGATTGGTGCCATTGACCCGTGGCTCGGGGCGGCGATGAGCGTGGCCGAGGCGACGCGCAACGTCTCGATCACCGGCGCCCGCCCGCTCGGCGTGACGAACTGCCTGAACTTCGGCGACCCCACTCGCCCCGAGGCGTTCTGGCAACTGTCCGAGGCCGTTCGTGGGCTCGGTGACGCGTGCCGAGCACTCGGGCTGCCGGTCACCGGCGGCAACGTCTCGCTGTACAACGAATCGCCGTCCAGCTCGATCCATCCGACGCCAGAGATCGGCGTCGTGGGCCTGCTGGACGATGTCGCGCTCGCGGTCGGGCCGGCCTTCGTGGCCGAGGGGGACGAGATCCTGCTGATGGGCGTCGCGGCCGCCGGGATGGCCGGGAGCGAGTACGCCCGCCTCGCCGGGGCGGCCGTCGAGGACGGCCCCCCACCGCTCGATCTCGATCGGGAGCGGCGGCTCCAGGCGTTCGCTCGCGATGCGGCCGCGCGGGAACTCGCGGCGTCCATGCAGGACGTATCCGGCGGTGGTCTCGCGACCGTCATCGCCAAGTGCGCCATCTGGGGCGGCCGTGGGGCCTCGGTTCGCGTTCCCGTAGCGAATTCGCCGGCCGTGGACCTCTTCGGCGAGAGCCCCAGCCGCGTCGTCGTGACGGTTCGCCCGGACAGGCGGTCGGCGCTGGAACAGCTGGCCCACGAGCACGGGGTGCCGGTGACGGTGCTCGGCGCGGTGGGCGGCGATCGCCTCGTCATCGAGCTCGCCGGGGCCGGCGCCACCGGCTCCGCGGAGGAGCGCGGGTCCAGGGTCGCGGACCCGATCGACATCGCAGTGGCTGACCTCGCTCATGCCTGGGAGCACGGCCTGGGCCGGGCGCTCGGCTGGCCGACGCCCAACGCGACAGGGGAGGGCCGCTAGCGTGTGCGGCGTCTTCGCGGCCGCGCTGCCTCGCGGGTCCGGCACGGAGGCCGCGAACGTCGCCGCCCTCGGCCTCTTCGCCCTCCAGCATCGCGGCCAGGAGTCGGCCGGCCTCGCGGTGAGCGACGGCCGCGAATTGTTCCTGTACAAGGACCTCGGGATGATCTCCTCCGTACTGGACGAACGGCGCCTGCCGTCGTTCCATGGCGACCTCGCGATCGCCCATTGCCGGTATTCGACCACCGGATCGACCATCTGGGAGAACGCCCAGCCGACGCTCCGCCTCGGACCGCGCCGGGCCGTCGCGATCGGGCACAACGGCAACCTCGTGAACACCCGCGAGCTGCTCGGTCAGTTGCAGGGCGGTCGCGGGCGACTCCCCGCCAGCACGGACACGGAGCTGCTCACCGCCCTCCTCGCCGACGAGCCCGGGGCGGACACGGTCGAAGCACTGCTGGGCCTGCTCCCGCGCGTGCGTGGTGCCTACTCGCTGGTGATCCTCGACAAGGACCGGATCATCGGCGTCCGCGATCCGTTCGGATTCCGGCCCCTGTGCATCGGACGGATCCCGGACGTCGCCGCGCCGGTCGCCGCGCCGGGCGGGCTGTGGGGGGACGATGCCCCGGTGGATGGTCCGCGCGACGGCTGGGTCCTCTCGTCCGAGACGACCGGCCTCGACATCGTGGGTGCCGAGTACGTCCGCGAGGTGGAGCCGGGCGAGATCGTCATCCTCCAGCCCGGCCGAGAACCCCGGTCGGTACGGTTCGCGCCGGCCACGCCGGCCCTGTGCGTCTTCGAGCTCATCTACTTCGCCCGGCCGGACTCGTATCTCGAGGGTCGGAGCCTGTACGAGGCCCGGCGGAGGATGGGCATGGAACTTGCCCGGGAGTTCCCCGCGGACACGGACCTGATCATGCCCGTGCCGGACACCGGCGCTCCCGCCGCGGCCGGCTTCGCAGAGGCCTCCGGGATCCCGTTCCGCGAGGGCCTGGTCCGCAACCGCTACACGGGCAGGACGTTCATCCAGCCCTCCCAGACCCTCCGTCATCGGGGCGTGACCCTCAAGCTCAATCCCCTCCGCGAGGTCGTCCGCGGCAAGCGCCTGACCGTCGTTGACGACTCCATCGTCCGCGGCACCACGACCCAGCAGATCGTGGCGCTCCTGCGCCGCGCCGGGGCGGCGGAGGTCCACGTCCGGATCAGCGCGCCGCCCATCTACCACCCCTGCTTCTACGGCATCGACACGCAGGTCAGCGCGGAGCTGATCGCCGCGACCAAGTCGGTCGAGGAGATCCGGGAGTTCATCGGCGCGGACAGCCTCGGCTACCTCTCGATCAAGGGGGTCCTGGCCGCCCTGGACCTGCCGTACGACCGGTTCTGCTTCGCCTGCTTCGACGGGCGCTACCCGGAACCGGTCCCGTACGACGTGGAGCGCCGCAAGTTCCTCCTGGAGGAGCCCGTGGCCACCCGTGGCTGACGCGGCGGGCGGGAAGGGGAGCGCGGTGCGGGACGCCTACGCCCGGGCCGGGGTGGACGTCACGGCCGGCGACGAGGCGGTCGCCCGGATGCGCGCAGCCGTGGAGTCCACCCGGCGCGCGGAGATGGTCGGCGGCCTCGGCGGGTTCGGCGGCACGATCGCGATCCCGGCCGGCTATCGCGAGCCGCTCATCGTGTCGTCCACGGACGGCGTCGGGACAAAGACGGCCATCGCCACCGCGCTTGGCCGGTGGGACACGATCGGCATCGACCTCGTCGCGATGTGCGCGGATGACGTTGTGTGCAGCGGCGCGGAGCCACTCGCATTCCTCGACTACGTGGCGGTCGGCCGGCTGGACCCGGGCGCTGTCGCGGCGCTGGTCGGCGGGGTGGCCTCGGGCTGCCGCGACGCCGGCTGCGCGCTCGTCGGCGGCGAGACGGCGGAACACCCCGGGCTGATGGAGCCGGGCACGTTCGACCTCGCCGGGACGTGCATCGGGATCGTGGAGCGCACGGAGATGCTCGATGGAACGGCCGCCCGGGCCGGCGACGTGATCCTCGGCCTGCCGTCGTCCGGCCTCCACGCGAACGGCTTCTCCCTGGTCCGTGCCCTCCTGGCGAAGTGGGAGATCCCGCTGGACCGGCCCTATCAGGAGCAGCTGGCCCGCACGCTCGGCGACGCCGGGCGCGACGCGGCGCTAGCGGCGGAACCGGCGCACGGGCTCGCGACCGTGGGCGACGTCCTCCTGGAGCCGACCCGCATCTACGCCCGGCACCTGCTTGACGCGCGCGCCGCGCTCCGGGCGGCCGGCCACGACCTCAAGGGCATTGCCCACATCACGGGTGGCGGCCTGCCGGGAAACGTGCCGCGCGTACTGCCGGCGGACCTCGGGGCCCGGTTGGACCCCGGGCGGTGGACGATGCCCTCGGTCATGACGCTCATGGGCGCACTCGGCGGGATCGACGACGCCGAACTTCGGGCGACCTTCAACGGCGGGATCGGGATGATCGTCGTCGTCGCGCCCGAGGCAGTTGAGATCGCGACCACTGCGCTGCCCGAGGCGATCGAGATCGGGGCCGTTCGGGCTGCGGCAGAGCTTGGCGGGCGGTACCTGGAGGGGGCCTCGTGACGGCGGCACCAGACCGCGCCGCGGCCACCCACGCCGCGGCCACCAACGACGCGGCCGCCCACGGCACCCGACCGCGCCTCGCCGTCGGGGTGTCGGGAGCGGGGAGCAACCTCCGGGCGCTGGCTGCGGCCGCCGCCCGAGGTGACCTTGGGGCGGATCTCGTCCTCGTATTCGCCGACCGGCCCTGCCCGGCCCTCGACTGGGCGGTGGAGCAGGGGATCGAGACGGCGCTCGTGCCCGGCGGCGCGGACGACACCATGACCGAGACACTCAAGGCCGCTCGCATCGATGTCGTCGCCCTCGCCGGCTACATGCGGATCGTCGGTCCGGCCGTGCTCGAGGCGTTCGCCGGCCGGATCCTCAACACCCATCCGTCGCTCCTGCCGGCCTTCCCGGGCGGGCACGCGGTTCGCGACGCGCTCGCGGCCGGGGTCCGGGTCACCGGCTGCACGGTCCACCTCGTGACCGAGGTCCTCGACGGCGGCCCGATCCTCGCCCAGGAAGCCACCCCGATCCTCCCCGGAGACGACGAGGCGAGCCTCCACGAGCGAATCCGGGCGGTGGAGCACCGGCTCCTTCCCGCGGTCGTCGCGCGCCTCGTCGCCGAGCGGTTCGGGCGCGAGGCCCCGGTGCCGC